>DXHX01000118.1 GCA_019113205.1 Candidatus Pseudogracilibacillus intestinigallinarum
GGGTTTGCTTTCCTTTATGCCGACTGAAAAAGATGATGTTCGTATGTTACAGCAAACGATGCGTAACTATATGGAACATGCAAATTGGCATTTATATTTATGGAAAGAAGAGGATGATATTGTAGGTGCGATTGGTTTTAAAATAGAGGATGAATTAAGTGTTGTCGTTCAACATATATCAGTAAATCCATCATATAGAAATATGGGCATTGGCCGAAAAATGATTGATGCAGTAAAAGAAATGTACGGGGAAAAATATGATATTTGTTCGAATGAACTAACGAATGATTTTTTCCATAAATGTACGGATACAGAAGATGAAGAAGAGTAAAAGAAAGGCTAAGATTGATAACGGCATTTTCGTTATCATCTTAGCCTTTTTTACAAAAATCTTTTTATATTTATATTTGTTTTATAACCAAGCTGCACCAACAATAACGAGTAAGATGAATAACACTAAAATAAGTGCATATCCACCACCAAATCTACGATATCCACCCTCATATGAATGACCCACGAATGATCTCTCCTTTTCACTGAAATTTATTTTCAATAATAACGTATGTATGATGGTGTAAAGGTGTATAGGCAAATGTGTGTTTTCATATTATAATAGAATATGAACGAACGATTAAAGGAGTTTATAATGAATCGAACATATGAGGTAAAGTTACCAGAATTTGAAGGCCCATTAGATTTATTGTTGCATTTAATTAATGAATTAGAAATTGATATTTATGATATACCAGTAGCAGAAATTACAGATCAGTATTTACAATATATTCATACGATGCAAACAATCGAATTAAATATAGCGAGTGAATATTTAGTAATGGCTGCAACACTTATTGAGATGAAAAGTGCAATGCTACTTCCAAAACATGAACCTGTATATGAGGATACATATGAAGAAGATCCACGTGAACAGTTGATGCTACGACTAATCGAATATCGTAAATTTAAAGAAGCAGCTAACCATCTTCAGGAACAGGAACTTCAGGAAAATGAAATATATACAAGACCACCATTTTCCTTTTCAGATGAGGTTTTAGATAAAGTAGAAAATTATGTAGATGTTTCTTTATTTGATATGATCGGTGCATTACAAAAGGTGTTTAAAAGAAAAAAATTACGTGCACCACTAGATACAACGATTAATCGAGTAGAAATTTCTGTTGAAGAAAGAATGACTGAAATAGAGATTATCTTAGAAAAGGGGAAAGCACCTATTTTATTTGATGATTTATTTTCGACTCCAAGTAAGCAACATATCGTATCGACATTTCTTGCTATTTTACAATTATTAAAAAACGGTAAAATACAATGTACACAAACAGCCCATTTTCAACCAATTTATGTACATAAAATGGAGGAATAAATTTTGACATTAAAAATGAAAGGTATTGTAGAAGGATTACTTTTTGCTAGTGGTGATGAAGGGATGACGCTTCAACAACTTGCAAAAATTACACAAGTCTCTAAAGAGGTAGTCCTTCATATTATCGAAGAATTAATGTACGATTATGAGCATGAACAAAGAGGTATTACCATCATGCAATCAAATAACATTTATCATCTTACAACGAAGCCGGAACATAATGATTATTATAAAAAAATGTTACAAAATCCACGGAAATCTAGAATGTCACAAGCTGTTTTAGAAACGTTAGCAATCATTGCTTATAAACAACCGATAACAAAAATAGAAATGGAAGAAATTCGTGGAGTGAATAGTGACTATGCTGTGCAAACTTTACTTGCCAGATCATTTATCGAAGAGGTTGGGCGAAAAGATACGATAGGCCGCCCGAAAATGTACGGAACGACGAAAGAGTTTTTAACATATTTTGGTCTTTCTACATTAGATGCATTACCACCGTTACCAGAAAATATTGATGAACAATTACTCGATGAAGAGAAAAATTTATTTTTTGATGCATTAAAAGAAGAGCCATTTTAAATATACATTCATATAAGCGATATGTGCGCATAACATATAGTATTCCAGATGGAAGCAGGAGGACTATATGTGATGCGCATTTTTTTGTTTGTATCGATTTTTATCGTTCTTTTTTTATTTCCGACTAGTGGACTAGCAACCAATGAAACATTCACTTTATCTGCCGAACATGCAATTGTTATGGAGAGTGAGTCTGGGAAAGTTTTATATGATAAAGATGCCAATGTGAAGAAACCAATCGCCAGTATTACAAAAATAATGACGGCTTTAATTGCGATTGAAAATGGTCAGTTGGATGACCCTGTAGTGATTAGTGAAAATGCCGAACAAATTCATGGCTCATCACTCTATTTAAAGAAAGGGGAACAAATGACGTTAGAATCATTGTTATATGGATTGATGTTACGATCAGGTAATGATGCGAGTATAGCTATTGCTGAACATATTGGAGGAAGTGAAGAAGGTTTTGTCGCCATGATGAATGAAAAAGCGGAAAAAATTGGCATGACGAACACCCATTTTAAAAACCCACATGGACTAGATGAGGAAGATCATTACTCAACAGCATATGACATGGCACTTTTAATGAGAGAAGCAATTAAACATGAACAATTCCAACAAATTTCGGAAACGAAAAAATATAAACCAAAAGAGAAAGACTATCCTTACATTAATAAAAATCAATTATTGCATGGAATGTATGATGCAAGTACAGGGGGAAAAACAGGGTTTACAAAACGATCTGGTAGAACATTAGTATCGACAGCGAAAAAAAATAAGATGACACTTATTGCCGTAACATTGAATGCACCGGATGATTGGAAAGATCATATGGCGATGTTTGAAACGACGTTTTCTACTTATTCTATCTTTACATTGATGAAAAAAGGATGGTTTACAGTCCAAAACGAAGGGGAACAGCTTCATTTTTATGTACGTGACGATGTTATTTATCCATTACAGCATAATGAAAAGGAAGCACTTCAAATGAAAGTAATTTGGAAAAAAACGAATGAGGGAAAAAAACCATATGCTCAATTTCATATTGAGGAAGAAATCATTCAGACGATTCCACTGGAGGCAAAAGAAAAAGAAGAAGAACCATTTTACATAAAATTGAAAGATTGGTTTTTGCGGTGGTGGAAATGATCCATCTGATTTGGGCTTTAATGGCAATTATAGGGATTATATATGCGATGATACATGGCACTATGGAGGAAGTGAATGAAGTTATTTTGACAAGTGCAGCAGAGAGTGTCACATTAACTATTCAGTTGTTGAGCATTTTAGTCTTTTGGTTAGGGATGATGAAAATTGCACAAGAAGTAGGGTTATTGCAAAAAATAACGAAATTATTAACGCCCGTGCTAAAAAGATTATTTCCTGAGTTACGACACAATAATGTTGCTCTCGGTTATATCGTTTCTAATGTTATTGCTAATATGTTTGGTTTAGGTAATGCCGCTACCCCCTTAGGGATAAAAGCAATGCAAGAAATGAAAAAAGATAGTAAAGATGGAGAGGCAACACGTTCCATGATTACATTTTTGGCGATTAATACATCAAGTTTTACCCTTATTCCTACAACCGTGATAGCTATCAGAATGCAATATGGATCTGTTAGTCCGACTGATATTGTTATAACAACGATTATATCCTCTTTCGTTAGTGTCATATGTGCTGTCCTTTTTGATCGATATTTTTATCATAGAGAAATAAAGAGAAAAGGGGGCTGGAAGGAGTGATCCAAACTATTAGCTTATGGATCATGCCAATGCTCATCTTATGTATATTAAGTTATGCCACCTTTAAACGTGCACCAGCATATGAATGGTTTGTAGAAGGCGGTAAAGAAGGAATCGATATAGCGATATCTATTTTACCTTATTTATTAGGAATGTTTGTATCAATCTCTATATTACGAGAATCAGGGGCGTTAGATGCCTTTATTCAACTATTTGTTCCTGTATTAGCTTTTTTTGGTGTCCCTGCAGAAATTGTTCCTCTAGCAATAGTTAGACCAATTTCAGGTACGGCATCTTTAGCTATGATGACAGAGATAACGAAAGTATATGGACCAGATTCCTTTATTGGACGACTTGTTGCAACGATGCAAGGAAGTACAGATACGACATTGTATATTTTAACTGTTTACTTCGGTGCAGTACAAATTAAAAAAATGAAATATGCGATGAAAGTTGGGCTTATGGCAGATTTTGTGAGTGTCATTGTTTCCATAATCATTGTGAAATTACTATTTATGTAAAGCGTTTATAATTTTAAACGCTTTATTTGTTGTTTTTAAGTATGGTATGATAAAAAGCGAAACGAACTATAATATAAATGAGGGTAAGATACACATGAGTGAACAATTAGAAAGATTGCAAAAGGTAATCGCACAAAGTGGTATTACATCAAGAAGAAAGGCAGAACAATTTATTTTAGATGGTCGTGTAAAAGTAAATGGTACACTTGTCACGACATTAGGCACAAAAGTGTCACAATCAGATGAGGTCAGTGTAGATGATGTACCAATCGATAAAGAAAAACACGTTTATTACGTATTAAATAAACCGCGTCGTTATATTACTTCCTTAGATGATGAGGCAGGAAGAGAGACGGTCATTGATTTACTAGAAGATGTAACAGAAAGGATATATCCGATTGGACGCCTTGATTACAATACTTCTGGTATTTTATTGTTAACAAACGATGGGGATTTCGCCCATTTATTGATGCATCCAAAACATGAAATCGAAAAAGAATATGTCGTAAAAGTAGAAGGGATTGCAAAGCGTGAAGTTTTAGATCGTATGTTAAAAGGCGTACGAGATGAAGGAGATGTATTAAAAGCAATTCATTTTAAAGTTATGTCAATTGATAAGAAAAAGAAGACGATGATTTTACGTATTACATTACACGAAGGTAAAAACCGACATATTCGTCGAATGCTAGAAAGATTAGGGCATCCAGTGATGAAAATTAAACGAGAAAAGTATGGTTCTGTTGATTTAGGAACGTTACAACCGGGAGAATATCGCCCATTAACGAAACAAGAAATAACTTCATTAAAGAATTTAGCAACGAAAAATGTTAAACAATAGACAAATTTGAACGGAAAATAAATGGTATAATGTCTTTTGGGGTGAATGTAAATGGGTACAAATAATATAGACAAGAAACAAAATAAAAAGAAAAAGCGCTATATGTTTAGATTTATTGTCCTAGTGATTCTTTTAGCAGCAGTAGGGTATGCATTATACTTTAATTTAACAGCAGATAAAGATATTTATGAGGAAGGAGATCAGGCACCAGATTTTCAATTAACACAAATAAATGAAAATAATGAAGTGGAAAGCATCCGCTTAAGTGATTTAAAAGGAAAAGGAGTTATGTTAAACTTCTGGGCAACATACTGTAAGCCGTGTGAAGCGGAAATGCCGTACATGGAAGATCTGTATCCACAATATGAAGATGACATTGAAATAGTGGCGGTAAGTTTGGACGCAAGTGAATTAGTTATTCACCAATTTATCGATAAATACAATTTAACATTCCCGATATTACATGATACAAAAAGTGATGTGATGGATTTATATGGTGTTGGTCCAATTCCAAGTACATATTTTATAGATGCGGAAGGTAAGATTGTAGAAGTTGTTGCCGGTGCATTAACATTGGAAACATTAGAGGAAAAGTTTCAAATGATCGCACCTAACTAAGTCGATGTATAGTGAGGGATATGAATTGGATAAAATAAAATGTGAATGTGGTCACGTAAACCCGGAAGGAACGGTTTTATGTGAAGCATGCGGAAAGCCGGTAGAACGTAACCAGCATATCGATGGGAACGATAAAACGAAATTACTAAATATGCGGTATGAAGGTTCAGCAAGAAGGTCACAAACATATAATCGATCCATCGTCGATAAAATATGGAATTTTTTCTCTTCTGTAAAAGTTGGTGTATGGCTCATCGTTTTAGCATTAATTGCATCTGGACTAGGGACGATTTATCCTCAAGAGATGTATATTCCAGCAGAAGCAGTAAATAGAGACCCTGCTGTGTTCTATGAGGCGTCATATGGGCTATTAGGGAAAATTTATTACCAGTTAGGACTACATAATTTATATAGTTCTTGGTGGTATATGATTTTAATTGCATTAATTGGTATTTCGTTAGTTATTTGTAGTATTGACCGTTTTGTGCCATTACACCGTGCATTAAAAAACCAACAGCCAAAACGTCATAGTAATTTCTTAAGCCGTCAACGTTTATATAGTTTATCTGAAAATGTATCAGAGGACGAGCGAGAAGTAGTTATTGACCGCTTGAAAAAACAACGTTATAAAATTATGAACAAAGATGGCAATATTTTAGCTGAGAAAAA
The DNA here is from genome assembly GCA_019113205.1 of Candidatus Pseudogracilibacillus intestinigallinarum. Lineage (GTDB taxonomy): Bacteria > Bacillota > Bacilli > Bacillales > Amphibacillaceae > Pseudogracilibacillus > Pseudogracilibacillus intestinigallinarum. The sequence goes on from DXHX01000118.1 coordinate 6,352, forward strand.
TCGTTTTTCTCGTTGGGGTCCATATGTAAACCATATTGGATTAATTATTATTTTACTAGCAGCTATTTTACGTATGACACCTTTTTTATTTTTAGACGATTATATTTGGGTACGTGAAGGAGAACAGAAAGTAATTCCAAGTACGGATGGGGATTATTATATTAAAAATAATCGCTTTATATTAGAAACATATGATGAAGACGATGAGAAATTCCAAGCAGCGATGGAACAAAAAGGGGAATTAACCCATAAAAACTATCAAACAGATGTCGTCATTTCGAAAGTAGTTGGAGAAAAAATTACTGGAGTAGAACCAGAGTTAGAAAAAGTTACAGAAGGTTCTATTCAAATGAATAAACCATTGAAGTTTGATGGGTATACATTGTATCAATCAGGGTTCCAAGAAAATGAGTTTTCGAGCATGACTTTTAAAGTGTACGATGTAAATGATGAAGATGAAACATCACTAGGAGAAGTGAAGGTAGAAAACTTAATGTCTCCTGAAAAAACATATACTTTAGATAATGGAATTGAAGTGCATCTTAACAAATATTATCCAGATTATGAAATGGATAATGGGGAACCTAGATCTGTATCGAAATTCCCAAGAAATCCAGCGTTTGTATTTGAAATAACAGATCCGGATACAGGTAAAAAAGAAATTAGTTTTCTAGGGATTGGAAAAAATATTGATGCAACTGGGGAAAATCAATATAAGTTAGGAATTGTCGATTTTGAGATGCATTATGTAAGTGGCCTGACTGTTCGTAAAGATTATACATTACCATTTTTCGTAGTTGGGGCAGCCATTTTTATGATTGGAGTTATCCAAGGAATGTATTGGCAACACCGAAGAGTTTGGATTAACCCTGAAGGTGATGGTATTGCAATGGCAGCACATACGAACAAAAACTGGTTCGGTTTAAAGAAAGATATTGAAAAAGCTATCGAAAATACGAATATTAAGATGGTTGTTGACCAAGAGGAAAGAGAGAGAAAAGAACAGGAAGAACAGGAAGCCTAGGAGGTTCGAGTGATGGAAAGTTTATTAAATGTTAGTAGTAATGCTTTATATACAGCATTTGTCATCTATTTAATTGCGACAGGTTTTTTTGCAGCAACAATTCGTGATAAAAGAACATCAGATGGTAAGAATACAAAAACATCAATTATTGCAATTAGTTTAACGATCATCGGATTTATTGCACAAGTCGTATACTTTGTAACGAGATGGATTGCAAGTGGACATGCACCTGTAAGTAATATGTTTGAATTCGTTACGTTTTTAGGAATGAGTATCGTTTTAGCGTTTATCATTCTATTCTTTATTTATCGTTTAAATGTATTAGGATTGTTTGCACTGCCAATTGCAATGTTAATCATTGCTTATGCAAGTATGTTCCCAGGTGAGATTTCACCATTAGTACCGTCATTACAAAGTAACTGGTTATTTATTCATGTAATTACGGTATCTTTATCACAAGGAATTTTAGCAATTAGTTTTGTTGCTGGATTAATTTATTTAGTGAAGAAAATTGACCAATCAAAAAGGTCATCTAAAACGACATGGTTAGAAATTATTTTATATTCATTATTTGTAACGTTAGGATTTGTTATTATTACGTCTACATTTAATGCAATGGATTATGAAGCAACTTTCGTCCAAAGTGAAAATGAAAATATAAACATGGTATATCACTTACCGGCAATTGCAGGACCTGAAGGATTTGAGTTAACGACAGCAGATCGTATGGAACCATACTTTAACGCGCCGACATGGATGCAAGGAAGTGAAGCACCTAAAAAGTTTAACACTTTAGTTTGGTCGTTTTTAATTGGTACAATCATTTATGGTATTGTAAGATTAATTTTACGTAAACGAGTCGGTGCTGCCATTCAAAAGTTTGTAAAAAATATAAACTTAGACTTAGTCGATGAAGTTACGTACCGTGCAGTAGCAATTGGCTTCCCGTTATTTACTTTAGGTGGATTGATTTTCGCAGCAATTTGGGCGCAAATTGCTTGGGATCGTTTTTGGGGTTGGGATCCAAAAGAAGTATGGGCACTTATTACATGGTTTTTCTATGCCGCATTTTTACATTTACGTTTATCAAGAGGATGGCATGGAGAAAAATCAGCTTGGTTAGCAGTAGTTGGGTTTGCAATTATTATGTTTAACATTATCGTTGTAAACTTAGTACTTGCAGGTTTACACTCTTATGCTTAAAATATGAAGTAAATGATGTAAGAAACATAGAAGAAGTGGTAGGAGGAACGATTAGATGAGTGATTCGAATAGAATTTTAGTAGTAGATGATGAAGAACGTATTCGTCGCTTAATTAAAATGTATTTAGAACGTGAAGACTTTGTTGTTGAAGAAGCTGAAAATGGTGTGGAAGCATTAGAAAAAGCATTAGAAAACGATTATGACTGTATTTTATTAGATATTATGATGCCTGAGATGGACGGTATTGAAGTGTGTGAAAAATTACGAGAAGAGAAAAACACACCAATCATTATGTTGACAGCTAAAGGGGAAGAATCCAATCGTGTGCAAGGATTTGAGGTTGGAGCAGATGATTATATTGTAAAACCTTTTAGTCCACGTGAAGTTGTTTTACGAGTGAAAGCCGTACTTCGAAGAACAGGGCAAACGAATGTGAAACAAACGTCGATGCAAACAAATAATTTAATCGTTTTTCCACATTTAACCATTGATTTGGATGCATATCGTGTTACTGCAAATGATCAAGAAATTTCGTTAACTCCTAAAGAATATGAGTTACTTGTGTTTTTAGCACAGTCGCCTGATAAAGTGTATAAAAGAGAAGACTTGTTAAAAGAAGTGTGGCAGTACGAATTTTTCGGTGACTTACGAACAGTCGATACCCATGTGAAGCGATTACGTGAAAAACTAACGAGTGTTTCAAAAGAAGCAGCGAAAATGATTGTTACAGTATGGGGAATCGGATATAAATTAGAGGTAGAAGAACAATAATGTTCTGGAGAAGTGTAGTAGGGAAACTAGCAATAACGATTTTATTGCTAGTTTCTTTTGTCTTATTTATTTTATCGATTTTACTGTTACAATTTTTCGAAAGATTTCACGTACAAGAAGCCGAAAAAGCGATGATTCAAGCAGCGACTAAAATTTCAATGATTGTGGAAGAACATGATGATAAAGATATGGTAATGGATTTGGTGGAGACAGTAAAGGAACCTTCGAGTAAAGTACTTTTATATAAGCATAATGAATCTTTATGGGAATCAAAAACGACGAATCAATCGTTAGCTAAAGTAAAAGAAATTTCTCCGGTTGTTAATGAAGATATGTTGCATGTCGCAACACAAAACGAAGTATTTAATGAAAAACTTACAGTACCAAATAATGATTCAGAAATAATGGTTATTGGTATTCCAATGCGTAAACAACAAGGTGCTATTTATGTTTTACAATCATTGGATGTCATTAACCAAACACGTGCGGAGACGACAAGAATTATTTATGTTGGAGCCGCAATCGCAATCGTCTTAACGACCATTTTTGCATTTTTCCTATCGACGAGAATTACTGCACCATTAATTCAAATGCGTAAAGCGGCGATTCAAGTTGCAAAGGGTGAATTTAATACGAAACTTCCAGTGTTATCCAATGATGAAATAGGCGAACTCGCAGTCGCATTTAATAAAATGGGGAAGCAATTGAATTTTCATATTGATGCGTTACGACATGAGAAAGAACAATTAAGTCGGTTAGTTAATTCGATGGCAGATGGCGTTATTACCTTAACGAGGGATGCAAAAGTAATTGTTATTAATCCACCTGCAGAACAATTTATTCGTGATTGGTATTTTGAGCATAATATATTAGATGAAATGATGCAGCAATTACCTGATGATGTATATGCTGTGTTCCAAAAGGTAATTGAAGAGGAAAAAGAGGTTATTCAAGAAGTTCAACTACAAGGACGAAATTGGGTAATGATTATGACACCTTTATATGATGATACATATATCCGTGGTGCTGTTGCTGTTATACGTGATATGACAGAGGAAAGACAAATGGATAAACTAAGAAAAGATTTTATTTCGAATGTATCTCATGAGTTACGTACACCAATCGCCTTAATGCAAGGCTATAGTGAGGCAATCGTAGATGATATTGCAGAAAGTAAAGCAGAGAAAAATGAACTTGCTCAAATTATTCTCGAAGAATCTTTAAGAATGAGTCGTCTAGTTAATGAATTACTTGATATTGGAAGAATGGAAGCCGGCCATATTGAGTTAAATAAAGAAGAAATAGACACACAAATGTTTGTAGAAAAAGTGTACAAAAAATTTTATGGTATGGCAGAGGAAAATGGTGTACAATTATTACTGACAATGGATATAGAGCAGCAATTGCTTTTCATTGATCCTGACCGAATGGAACAAGTATTTACTAATTTAATTGATAATGCGATCGGTCATACACCAAATGGTGGTCAAGTGGAAGTAGTAGTACAATCAAAAGAAGATGCTTTACATGTGGAAGTACGTGATAATGGTAGTGGAATTCCTGAAGAGGACCTTTCCTTCGTTTTTGAACGTTTTTATAAAGCGGATAAAGCACGAACGAGAAGTGATAAAAAGGGTACAGGCCTTGGGCTAGCAATTACAAAACATATTATCCAAGCGCATGAGGGAGTCATTTCTGTCAAAAGTAAATTGCATGAAGGTACAACTTTCTATTTCACCATACCACAATAATAATTTCATAAAAATTATTGGCCAAATGATGTTCATACATCGGGAATCTAGTGCAAATCTAGAACTGTCCTCGCAACTGTAATACTGGACGAAATGGATGTAATCCACTGTATCGATTGATATGGGAAGGAATCCAAAGTAGGATGATAGTTAAGTCAGTATACCTACCAATAATTGTGTAAAAGAGCTTCGGGGTTCAAGCTACTTCTATATGAATATGTTTATAGAGGTTGTAACAAAACGAGTGAGCTTTTGTTACAGCCTTTTTTAATTTTATACTATAATAAAGGAGAGTTTTACAATGAAAAAATTAATGACTATTTTATCTGCACTATTATTATCTGTAGGTGTTTTAGTAGGTTGTTCAAATGATGCAAATGAAACAAATAACAGTGTGAACAATCAAGCAAACAATGAAACAAATGAAGTGTCAGAGGAGATTACGGTTGATGTCGTAATTTCTTTGGATAAAGGCGAGGAAGTATTAGAAGAGAAGGAAATTAAGACAGAAGATGGCGCAATTTTATTAGACGTTATGAAAGAAAACTTTGATATTGAAGAAGATGGTGGCTTTATTACGTCAATTGATGGAAAAGCAGCGGAAGAAGGAGAAGAAAAAGCTTGGATGTATTTTGTAAACGATGAAATGGCAATGGTTGGTGCAGGAGAGTATGAACTTTCCAATGGAGATGAAGTTAATTTTGATTTTCAACCTTGGGAGTAATCGACGTTGAATACGTATAAATTAACGATATTAGCAATACTTGCCACGTTAGGAATCGTAGGAAGATCTTTTTTAGTTTTTATTCCTAATGTACAACCAGTAACAGCGATTATAATAATCGCTGGCATCATTATGGGACCAGGTGCTGCGTTTGTTTTGGCATTGCTTATTACATTTTTATCCAATATGTTACTTGGAATGGGGATTTGGTCAATATGGCAAGTCTTCTCCTGGGGATTAATTGGTGTAATGAGTGGATGTATAGGTAAATATGTAAAACATATTCCTGTTTATATGTTAGCACTGTATGGAGTCTTTTGTGGATATTTATATGGGTTTATTATATCGTTAGTGACTTACCAAGTAGCAGGAAAATTCTGGCCGTACTATCTTTTAGGGTTACCTTTTGATACGTATCATGCAATTGGAAATGCAGTGTTCATTATTGTGCTTTATCCAATTTTTGCTTATTTAATGAAACGATATGCAAAAGACCGTTTCAATATTCAACATTAAAAGGAGGAGTGTTCATTGTTTCGACAAATTATTTTATATTGTTTGTATAGAATGGAAGGTGAACGCTCCGCTAATTCACCATATTATATTATACAAGGAAAACAATCGATCCAAACGATTCAAGATGCAAATTTATTTCATTTGAATCGTTTTTTTACTATTTATAAACAATTAGATAAAGCTGTGTATGATAGGGAAATTCTTTCACTCGTTGAAGCTGACAAGCTGAAAATAGTGGGACAACAATATACATTATGTAATATGACAGATGAATCTATCTTACAATTACAACATGAAATTTCTATGTATCATTTAAATGGGGGGAAATTGGAGCAGATTGATCGTATCTTTTTTGAACGATTACTTTTGTTAATTCAAGTTTGGACAAATAAGTCTGTTGGAAACAAGCAATATATTCCAATTATAGAAAACAGACCTGTCGAGCAGTGGGTGAAATTAGTATATGGAAAAACGAAAGATCGAGTAAATGAATGTTTAGACAAATTATTTATGGAATTACGTAGCTTGTTACTTCAAGTTACTGATCTAGGAGCAGCTTTATTCGTAGATCAGTTAACAGGTGCTACGGTCATTGGGCAATCCAAACAACAGTTGGTCGATAAGTATAATTTATCTGTAGCAGATATAGAGTTGGAGACGTTAAATGTTATTCACTATATTTTACAACATATAAACGTTGATCTACATCCTATTTTATACCATATGAAACAAGAAATTCGTGGTGAAACAATTCATTCCAAATTAACCCATTCTACAAAACAAACATACAATTTATGGCAACAAGGTCATCAATTAGAAAAAATTGCCTCTATACGTAAATTAAAAATAAATACGATTTATGACCATCTAGTAGAAATTGCATTATATGAACCGAATTTTCCATATACACAATTTATTGCATTAGACAAGATAGAAGAAATACATGATGTGATTCAACGTACAAAAACATTTAAATTAAAACCGATTAAGGATCATGTTGGTCCATCGATCACCTATTTTCAAATCCGCTTAGCATTAACATATTTGCAAAAGAAAGGGGGAGATAACAAATGAAGGAAAATTTACAAACATTATTGCAGGAGCATTTTTCTTATGATTCATTTCAAGAAGGACAGGAAGAAATTATTCGTGATGTGTTACAAGGCAAAAATGTGTTAGGAATGTTGAAGACAGGATCAGGGAAGTCGATTTGTTATCAATTACCAGCAAAAGTGTTACCATATTTGACAATCGTTGTTTCTCCCCTTATTTCGTTAATGATTGATCAAGTACGAGAAGCAAAAGCTTTTGGGTTTAAAGAAGTTGCGGCATTACATAGTATGCAAACGTGGGAAGAAAGACAATATATATTGCGCCATCTCCATACATATAAATTATTATATATCTCTCCGGAATTAATACAACAACAAATGATCTTGGATCTATGCAATCGTAGAAAACTCTCGCTATTCGTTATTGATGAGGCGCATTGTATTTCACAATGGGGGCATGATTTTCGCCCAGATTATTTACGGTTGCATACGGTAATAAACGCTTTAGGTGATCCGCCAGTATTGGCGTTAACTGGAACAGCTACTCCTGCTGTACAAGATGATATTCAACGGCAATTACAATTACATCATATGGCTAGACATTTATATAAAATCGACCGAGAAAATATAGCTTTAGTATTGGAAAAAGTAATAGATGATCAAGAAAAACTAGATATGCTCGTTTCATTGTTAAAAAATTATAAAGTACCAACAATTATATATTTTTCGAGTAGAAAAATGACGGAACAGATGGCACAAACATTACAACTACATTTAGGACATCGATCTATCGCCTATTATCATGGTGGAATGGATGCGAATGATCGTCTAAAAGTGCAACAACAATTTATGCATGATCAACTACAAATTATTTGTTGTACAAGTGCATTTGGTATGGGAATTAACAAAAAAAATATTCGTTTAGTCATTCATTATCAAATGCCATCGAATATTGAGGCGTTTATTCAAGAAATTGGACGGGCGGGTAGAGATGGAGAACAAAGTGTCAGTTTTGTTTTATATAAGGATGGAGATATTCATCTGCCACTACAATTAATCGAGCAAGATTTACCGACAAAGAATGAATTATTAGTTATAAATGATATACTTCAACCTTTTATAAAGCAACAGGAGCCATTACCACAAAAAGATGAAGAAGTAGAAATGTTATTTCGAATGAAGGCAACAAAGATACGTTTTTTATATTTTCAATTACAGACTCATGGTATGATGGATAGCAATATGATTGTACAAAAAATTATTCCACCATCAATTTGGATAGATATGGAGGCATATATTCAAAAACGAATTCAATTAAAGAAAGAAAAAGCATTTGAGTTACAATCGTATATGACGTATGATAAATGTTTAAGGGAAGAATTGTACCGTGGATTCCAACAAACTATTAGCTACGTAACAAATTGTTGTACGAATTGTGGGTTCCAATTATCTCATTGGGATGTTGAACAGAAAAACGATTCACCTATACAACCGTTAAATTGGATGGAACAATTGAGGTCATTACTTTTAGTAAAGGAATAATATAATGAAGCAGGCAGAAATCATCAAAAATTTAACAGATAAACAAATAAGAGAACAGTTGTATGTGACACAATTTATATTTATTATCATTAGTTTGTTGCTCAGTTTATTTCTTTTCGATTCGTTCTCCACGTGGAAATACTTATTCTCGGTTCAATTTATGCAAATTATACTGTTTGGTGTTGTTCCAGCATTAGGCTTAGTAGGAATTGAAATTATATTATCGAAAATAATCGCTGCACATCATTTAGATGATGGGGGCATAAATGAACGGGTTTTTAAAAACCAATCCGTTTTTCATATTTTTTGTATTTCTATGATTGTTGCAATAAGTGAAGAAGTATTATTTCGTGGAGTCATTCAAACGACCTTTGGCTTTGTTTTTGCAAGTACATTGTTCATAATTGTTCATTTTCGATACTTGAAAAAGCCAGTTTTACTTATTGCCATTATTATAACGAGTTTTGGAATCGGTTATCTATATGAAGTGACAAATAACTTACTCGTAACGATTGTGTTCCATTTCATCGTAGACTTTTTATTAGGAATATACATAAAATTTAGGAAGTGAGGAGTACATATGAGTGAAGAATTAAAGGAGTC
>DXHX01000119.1 GCA_019113205.1 Candidatus Pseudogracilibacillus intestinigallinarum
TCTTCCCCATTCATGGACTCATGGTCACCGTTAACACCGAGTAATTGTAACTTTGTTAATGTTTTTTCGGAAGCACCTGGAAAATGTCCTTCCACCCGCTTATGTATTCTTTTTGCCTCTTGAATCCAGTATAATAAACGGTCATCTCCATCAATTAATCTTGGCCATGACGTTAATTCTCCACCTTGAACAATCGCTGGGTGTGATAACCAAGACAATATATCATTCGTATTAAATATTTCTTCTTCATTACGTAACATAGATTGTGAATCAAAGCGAGCCCACCAAAGCATCGATACAGGAATTTTCTGAAAATTTTCTATTATCGAAAACGCTTTCTTTTTATCGTATAAAGTCAATAGACGTAAGTTGTCGTTGATCAATGTCGTCGTTCCAAATTTCCCTACATGTTGTACGAGGCTTTCAGGATTAAAAAGCTGATATGGATGCGCATGTGGTTCAATATAGCCTGGCACCAAATATTGTCCTGTACAATTGACAATTTCCGTATCGTCTAATAATTTCGGCATCTCATCTCCGACATAAACGATTCGTTCATGATAAATCCATATATTTGCTGTTACCCATTCATCAGTAAACACATTTAAATATGTGCCATTTTTCAACACGATTGTCGGGGCAACTTTTCCGTCAATAATTGCTACATGCTTTCGTAAATCTTTATTTCTCCAAAACTGTCCTTGTTCTAACATACGCAACGCTCCTATTTAACAAAATAAGATACTTCTATTTTAGCATACATCCACCATCTTTATTAAATGAATATGTATTTTGCAATTTTATAAAAATAAGTACTATATAAAATAAACCGCACAAAATTTATTCATTCTTGACACGTTATCCATAGAAAAACAGCAAGCACCATGATCGGCACTTGCTGTCCACCTTACATTCGCTTTTTATTACTTTTGTACACCGATATCTGTACGGAAAAAGAAGTTGTCTGACCCATCGAATACTTTTAAACTTTCATAAGCATGTTTTCTCGCATCTTCTAAGTCCATTCCAACTCCACCGACTAATAGGACACGTCCACCATTTGAAACAAGTCCTTCTTCTGTACGCTTCGTCCCAGCTTGAACGATAAACGTATCATCCACATCAGGAAATGCAGGTAATTTCATCCCTTTATCGTATGCATTCGGATACCCTTTCGATGCTACGACTACCCCGACACATGCTTCATCTTTCCATGTTAATTGAGGATCTTTTCCGTCCATCACATCGATGATAACTTGTACTAAATCATTTTCTAATAGAGGTAATACAACTTGTGTTTCTGGATCGCCGAAACGAGTGTTAAACTCAATGACTTTCGTTCCTTCTGCCGTCTGCATTAATCCAGCATATAAAATTCCAGTAAATGGTCTACCCTCTTTCATTAAACCATCTGCTGCTTTTTGTAATACGTTTTCTGTCGTATATTGTACGATTTCCTCTGTTACATCCGGAACTGGTGCAAACACACCCATTCCACCTGTGTTTGGCCCTTCATCATTATCATATGCACGTTTATGGTCACGGGCTGCAATCATTGGAAATACATTATTTTCATGGACGAAGGCAATTAATGAAAATTCACGGCCTTCTAAAAACTCCTCAATTACAACTTTTTTTCCTGCTCCACTGAATGCATCATCGATCATTAATTTATCAATCGCATCTAAAGCCATTTTATCAGTTGTTGCAACAATGACACCTTTACCTTCTGCAAGACCGTCCGCTTTAATTACGATTGGTGCACCTTTTTCTTCGACATATTTACGTGCACTTTCCGCATCAGTAAAAGTTTCATATGCTGCTGTAGGAATTCCATAATTCATCATAAATTGTTTAGCAAAATCTTTACTTCCTTCTAAAACTGCCGCTTCTTTTATCGGAGCAAAAATACGCAATCCCGCTTCTTTAAACGCATTTGCAATTCCAGCATTTAACGGGTTTTCCGGACCAACGACTGTTAAATCAATATCGTTTTCTTTTGCAAAATCTACAAGACGATCAATATCCATTTCATCGATAGGTACACATGTTGCATGTTGTTCAATACCAGCATTTCCAGGCGCTGCATATATTTCTGTTACGAGCTCACTTTTTTCTAAATGCATAATGACACTATGCTCACGGCCACCACGACCGACAACTAAAATTTTCATGAATGTATCCATCCTTTTATTTTCTTCGTATTAATGTTTAAAATGACGCATCTTTGTGAAGACCATTGCAATCCCATATTTATTACAAACATCGATGGAATCTTGGTCACGTTTGGATCCACCAGGTTGAATAATTGCCGTAATTCCAGCCTGTGCCGCCGCTTCTACCGTATCTGGCATCGGGAAAAATGCATCAGATGCTAAAACGGCTCCTTTTGCTTTTTCACCAGCTTGCTCTAAAGCAATTTTAGCTGCACCGACACGGTTCATTTGACCTGCACCTACACCGACTGTTTGTTTTTCTTTTCCTAATAAAATAGCATTCGATTTTACGTGTTTCACTGCTTTCCAACTAAATAATAAATCTTCTATTTCTGTTTCAGATGGTGCTCGCTCTGTCACAACTTCTAAATCCGATTCAGTCACTTTTCCTGTATCATTCGTTTGTACGAGTAAACCACCTTTTACAGATACTAACTTTTCATACACTGCAACATCTTCATCCATCGGAATTTCTAATAAACGAATGTTTTGTTTCTTCGTTAAAATGTCTAAAGCCTCTTTCGTAAAGGATGGTGCCATCACAATTTCTAAGAAGATTTCGGACATTTTTTCTGCTGTCGCCATATCTACTTCACGATTTACTGCAATAATGCCACCAAAAATAGAAATAGGATCTGCATCAAATGCACGTTGGAATGCGCCTGCTAAATGATCATCTAACCCGATCCCACATGGGTTCATATGTTTCACCGCTACTGCTGTCGGTTCCTCATATTCTAGTACAATTTCTAATGCTGCATTTGCATCTTGAATATTATTGTAAGATAACTCTTTTCCATGTAATTGTTTTGCAGTTGCTAAACTAATTCCTTTATAATTCGGTATTTCATAAAACGTCGCTTCTTGGTGAGGGTTTTCTCCGTATCGTAAGCTTTGAACACGTTCGAACGTTCTTGAATATGTATCTGTAAACAAGTCATTCGTTTCTGACGTAAAATATTGCGCAATCATACTGTCATAATGTGCAGTATGTCGGAATACCTTTGCTGCTAACGTTCGACGTACTTCCACTGATAAGCCGTCTTCTGCTAAGTATTCTAATACTTTATCATAGTCAGTAGGATCAACAATAACTGTTACATCTTCATAATTTTTAGCAGATGCACGTAACATTGCAGGTCCACCAATATCAATATTCTCAATAATTTCGTCATGAGAAACACCGTCTTTTGCTAATGTTTCTTTAAACGGATATAAATTAACTACGACAATATCGATCGGTGTAATTTCGTTTTCCTCTAAAGCTTTCACATGTGCCTCATTACTACGCTTCGCTAAAAGTCCCCCATGCACTTTCGGATGCAGCGTTTTAACACGACCATCTAAAATCTCTGGAAAACCTGTCACATTATCTACTGCAATGGCACTAATACCTGCTTCTTGTAATAAACGTAATGTTCCACCTGTAGAAATAATTTCATATCCTAAACGTTCTAATCCTTGTGCAAAAGGCACTAAATTTTCTTTATCCGATACACTTAGTAATGCTCTTTTTTTCATTTGAAAATTACTCCTCACGTTCTCATAATTTTAGTTTGATTGTTTTGTAATTTCTGATAGAACACGTGTATATAAAACATGTTCTACTTGTTGAATGCGTTGTAACAGAGATTCTTCTGTGTCATGTGGAAAAACTGTTACAGGTTCTTGTGCAATAATAGGACCTGTATCCATTCCCTCATCGACATAATGAATCGTCACACCCGATACTTTCACTCCAGCTTCTAATGCCTGTCCTACCGCATTCAAGCCTGGGAATGAAGGTAATAAAGACGGGTGTATGTTAATAATTTTATGTTCAAATGCTTCTAGTAACGTCGAACCGATTAAACGCATATATCCTGCTAAGGCAATCCAGTCGACTTTTGCACGTGTTAATTTCTCAATAATTTCTTGTTCATATGCTTCTTTGGATGGGAATGTAGCTGGATCTAATACAACCGTCTCAATTCCAAAACTAGCAGCTTTTCCAATGACATGTGCTTTCGGTTTGTCACAAATTAACATGACAACATCAAAATCTCGATCATTACTATGCATCATTGCTTCAAAATTTGACCCTGTCCCAGATGCAAAGACAGCTAATCGTTGACGTCTTGAAAAACTCATGTAAAATGTACCCCTTCCTTATCGACTACTTTTCCAATAATCGCAGCATTTTCTCCTAAATCTTTTAATGTTGCCACAACGGTTTCGGCATTAACTTCATCTACTACTAAAGCCATTCCGATCCCCATATTGAATACACCATACATATCTTCATCCGAAACATTTCCTTTTTCTTGAAGAAACGGGAATATTTCCGGAATTTCCCAAGAGCCTTTTTCTAAAGATACCCCTAGTCCTTCTGGTAAAATACGTGGGAAGTTCTCATAAAAACCTCCACCCGTAATATGTGCGATTCCTTTAATGTCTACTTTCTCTATTAATGTAGCAATCTGTTTTGCATATATTTTTGTCGGACGTAAAACAGCTTCCCCTAATGTTTCTGATAATCCATCATACTGTTTCGATACATCTAAATCTTTAATAAGTTGACGAACTAAGGAGTAACCGTTTGAATGGATCCCGCTAGAACCAATACTTACTATGACATCTCCATTTTTAATAGATTCACCTGTAATTAATTTTGATTTTTCTGCAATTCCTACTGCAAATCCAGCTAAATCATACTCGTCGACTTTATACATGCCAGGCATTTCTGCTGTTTCGCCACCAATTAAAGCTGCCCCAGATTGTACACAACCTTCACTTACTCCAGCGACAATTTGTTCAATGACTGCTGGTTCGTTTTGACCGCAACCGATATAGTCTAAGAAAAATAATGGCTGTGCTCCTTGTGCAACGATATCATTCACGCACATTGCCACTAGGTCAATACCGATTGTGTCATGTTTGTCCATTTCAAATGCTAGCATTAATTTCGTTCCAACACCATCTGTCCCTGAAACTAATACAGGCTCTTCATAGTTAAATTTCGTTAATTCAAATAATCCGGCAAACGCACCGATTCCGCCAATTACTTCTGGACGTGTCGTTTTGGCGATATGCTTTTTCATACGCTCTACCGCTTCATAGCCCTTTTCTACATCCACACCAGCTTTTTTATACATATTTGACATTTTATTCGCTCCTAGTTAAAGTTTTGCACCGATTAATCCACTCGATATTTTCGGTAAAATTCTTTGCGATGATCATTTTCGATAATTGGATAATTTCCTGTAAAACAAGCTGCACAAACACCTTGATTAATCGTCTTATCCTTCACAATGGCACGTTCTGTACCTTCAATCGATAAAAACTCTACCGAATCTGCTTCAATAATATTTTTTATTTCATCATTCGAATAATTCGCTGCAATCAGTTCTTTTCTCGTCGACATATCAATTCCGTAATAACAAGGATTTTCAATTCTTGGTGATGAAATGCGAACATGAACCTCTTTTGCTCCCGCTTCTTTTAATAAGCGAACAATTCGGCGTACTGTCGTCCCGCGAACAATGGAGTCATCAATCATGACGACAGATTTCCCTTCCACAACACCTTTTACTGGAGATAGTTTCATCTTTACCCCTTGTTCTCGTAATTCTTGGGACGGCTGTATAAACGTACGGTTAATATACCGATTTTTTAATACACCCATTTCATACGGTAAACCACACTGCTCCGCATACCCAATAGCCGCCGAAATACTTGAATCTGGTACACCTGTGACAACATCCGCATTAGGTACTGGATGTTCCTTTGCAAGTTCAATTCCCATTCGTTTACGTGCGGAATGTACGTTTACTAAGTTTAAATCACTATCCGGTCGTGAAAAATACACATATTCCATCGCACATAATTTTCTAGGTTCACGCAAGGAAAAGCGAGTAGATTTTACCCCTTCATCACTAATCGTAAGCATTTCACCTGGTAAAATTTCTCTTTCAAAAGTCGCTCCGACAATATTAAATGCACATGTTTCAGATGCGACGACATAGGCATCTCCTAATCGTCCAAGTGATAATGGACGAATCCCATGTGGATCAAGTGCTACAAACATTTTATCTTCTGTTAAAATAATGAACGCATACGCTCCAACTAACTCACCTAGCGCTGCAATAATTGCTTCTTCTGTCGTCGTATCCCCATTATTTTTTTTCATTAAATGTGCTAATACTTCTGTATCTGATGTCGTTTGAAAAATACTTCCACCCGACTCTAAAGAACTACGAATTTTTTCGGCATTCATAATTTTCCCGTTATGCGCTATTGCTGTGCTTCCTTTTAAAGAACGAAAAACGAGTGGTTGCACATTTTCAAATACCCCATCATCTTGTGTCGCATTACGAATATGTCCAATCGCCGCATGCCCTTCAAAATCGGGAAAATTCACTCGCTTAAACACATCGTTTACTAAACCGACATCTTTATGCAATTTTAAACGTTCTCCATTTGACACGACCATGCCAGCACCGTCTTGTCCGCGATGCTGCATAGCGTGTAATCCATAATACGTAATCTCAGCTGCTTTCGGATGACCCCAAATACCAAACATGCCATTCATTCCTCATTCTTAATTGGATTTCAGAGACTGTGCAATACTTTCTTTCCACAGTTTTCTGAGCGTTTGTACTTCTTCTGTCATTACTTCTTCTGTTGCGCTTTTCACAACAAACTGTTCATCCTCTGTCACAACGCCTACTTTAATAGCGTCTAATCCTAACTGTTCAAACTTTTCTACATTCTCTTCTTTAACTGAAACGACGAAACGTGATTGTGTTTCACTAAATAAAGCTGCTGTCATATCGCCTTCTAATGTTACATTTATTCCTAATCCATTTGCACGAATGACTTTTTCTGCAAGCGTTACACCTAGTCCACCTTCAGCAACATCTTCTGCAGATTCGATGACTCCTGCTTTTATTGCTTGTAATAGTCCGTCTTGACGCGCTTTTTCTACTTGTAAATCAATCGCCGGTGCTTTTCCTTCATACTTACCTGTTAAAACTTGTTGTAACTCACTTCCGCCAAATGTTGCGTCTGTTTCTCCAATGACATATACGTGATCTCCAGCTGCCTGGAAATTATTCGGTGTAATATGGTCTAATGATTCAAATAATCCGACGACCCCGATGATCGGCGTTGGGAAAATCGGCTCACCATATGATTGGTTGTACATCGATACGTTTCCACTAATTACTGGAACTTCTAATGTACGACATCCTTCACTTACCCCATCAATACTTTTTTCCATTTGCCAGAACACTTCTTCATTCGTTGGATTTCCATAGTTTAATCCGTCTGTAATTGCTAATGGTTTTGCACCTGCAGCAACAATATTACGACAAGCTTCCGCCACGGCAATTTGTCCACCTACTTCAGGATCTAAATAAATATATCGACTATTACAATCCGTTGAAATGGCAATTGCTTTATCATAGCCTTCTATTTTTACGACTGATGCTCCAGCACCTGGACCTGCAACTGTATTTCCATTCATCTCCGAATCAAATTGCTCATACACATATTCTTTACTCGCAATCGTCGGTTGCTGTAATAGTTGCTTTAATGTATCGCCGTAATTTACTACTGTAAACGTCGGTTGTTCCATTTCTTG
Organism: Candidatus Pseudogracilibacillus intestinigallinarum; assembly: GCA_019113205.1. GTDB lineage: Bacteria > Bacillota > Bacilli > Bacillales > Amphibacillaceae > Pseudogracilibacillus > Pseudogracilibacillus intestinigallinarum. The sequence continues at coordinate 7,840 of DXHX01000119.1, forward strand.
GAATCCTTTATAATAACTCGCTTCTCTTGAAGGCATATAGTAAACAGGTGCATCTTTGTCTAATGCATCTACTGGGATGTTTGCCCATTCTTTCCCTTGGTGATCTACTTTAAATACTTTCTCTTCTATTACTTCTCCAACAGCACATGCATCTACCCCATGTTTGTTGAAAAGATCGATAATCTCTTGTTCACGTCCTTTTGTAACGACGAGTAACATTCTTTCTTGTGTTTCTGATAACATCATTTCATATGCAGACATATTTTCTTCTGCCTGTGGTACTAAATCTAAATCTAATACCATTCCCGTTCCTGCTTTAGAAGCCATTTCACTTCCTGACGAAGTTAAGCCTGCTGCGCCCATATCTTGCATGCCTACTAATGCTTCATGGTGAATCACTTCTAAACAAGCTTCAATTAATTTCTTTTCTAAATGTGGATTACCTGCTGCTGGTGATGCCTCTTCATTTTCCTCATCATCTGAAGAGTGTGCCGCACCTAAAATACCATCGCGACCAGTAGGAGCTCCAGCATAAATAACTGTATTCCCTACTCCAGCTGCAATTCCTTTTTGAATGTCATCATGATCTAACAACCCAACAACCATTGCATTCACTAGCGGACTATCTGCATAACATTCATCAAACTGAATTTCTCCACCAACTGTAGGTACACCTACATTATTACCGTAAAAAGCCATTCCTTTTACTGCTTCTTCGAAAATCCATTTTGTACGGTCGTTGTTTAATGGTCCAAAACGTAAAGAGTTCATTGCTGCAATTGGACGTGCTCCCATAGAAAAGACATCACGTAAAATTCCACCAATTCCTGTTGCAGCACCTTCGAAAGGATTAATTCTCGATGGACTGTTATGGCTTTCCATCTTGAATACGACTGCTTGGTTGTCTCCAATATCAACAACTCCAGCACCTTCTCCAGGTCCTACTAATACATGAGGGCCTTCTGTCGGGAATTTCTTTAATAAAGGTCTAGATGTTTTATAACTACAATGTTCTGACCACATCACAGAGAAAATACCTGTTTCTGTGTAATTCGGATAACGTCCTAAAATTTCTTTAGCTTTATTGTACTCTTCTGTAGAAAGTCCCATTCTTTCATATTCTTTTTCACGTTCAATTTGTTCTGGATCCATCACCATGTTTACCGACTCCTTTTAATTTATGAGTTTTATGAAATGACATTTATCTTAATTTAAACCTAATCGTTCAAAAATAATATCCACATTTTTCAAATGATACGTATGATCGAAGCAATCCTCTAATTCCGCTTCTGTTAATTTCTCTTTGACTATATCATTCGCTTGTAATAAATCTCTAAAATGAACTTCCGTCTCCCATGCTTCCATCGCTAATGGTTGGACAATACCGTATGCATCTTCACGGCTTAATCCTTTTTCAATTAAAGCTAGTAGTACTCGTTGTGAAAAAATGACACCAAATGTTTTATCGATATTTCGGCGCATATTTTCCGGGAAAACAGTTAAGTTTTTCACGACATTGCTGAAACGATTTAACATATAATTCAATGCAATAGTAGCATCTGGTAAAATAATCCGTTCAGCAGAAGAGTGTGAAATATCTCTTTCATGCCATAATGAAACATTTTCATATGCTGTAACCATATGTCCACGTAAGACACGTGCCATCCCACTCATATTCTCCGATGCAATCGGGTTACGTTTATGTGGCATCGCAGAAGATCCTGTTTGTCCTTTACGGAAAAACTCCTCTACTTCACGAGTTTCTGTCTTTTGTAACCCACGAATTTCCGTTGCAAACTTTTCAATCGATGTGGCAATTAACGCTAATGCGGACACATATGCCGCGTGTCGGTCACGTTGTAATGTTTGTGTCGAAAGTGGTGCAGGAGTTAATCCTAAATGTTCACACACATACTTTTCTACAAACGGATCGATGTTTGCATAAGTTCCAACTGCACCTGATAATTTTCCGAACTCCACACCGTACGCTGCATCATTGAAACGTTGTAAATTACGTTTCATTTCTTCATACCATAAACCTAATTTCAATCCAAATGTCGTCGGTTCCGCGTGAACACCATGTGTACGTCCCATCATAACCGTATGTTTATGTTCAGTTGCTTTTTCTTTCAATACGTCAATAAAATTTTCAATATCTTTTCGAATGACGTCATTCGCTTGTTTTAATAAATAAGATAATGCTGTGTCCACCACATCTGTTGATGTTAGTCCGTAATGTACCCATTTTCTTTCTTCACCTAATGATTCAGAAACTGTGCGTGTAAAGGCAACAACATCATGACGTGTTTCTTGTTCTATTTCATAGATTCGCTCTATATCGAAACTCGCTTTTTCACGGATTGCTTGTACATCTTCTTTTGGAATATGACCTAATTCAGCCCATGCTTCACAAGCTAAAACTTCCACCTCTAACCAAGCTTTATATTTATTTTCTTCTGTCCAAATCGCCCCTAGTTCAGGACGTGTATATCGATCTATCACGCAAGTTCCTCCTCATATTTCTTCTTCTGGTTCATCACTTCAAACATCGTATCAGCGACAAATGTGACATGCCCCATTTTCCGCTTCTCTTTCGCTTCTTTTTTTCCGTATAAATGAACATTTGCTTCTGGTATATTTCCTACTGCATGTAACGCTCGTTCCATATCTTCTCCCAATACGTTAATCATTAATGCTGTTTGTAATTGCTTCACTTCCTGAAGTGGCACATTACAAATTGCACGAATATGTTGAGAAAACTGGGAAGCATTACAAGCTTCAATCGTATAATGCCCTGAATTATGTGGACGAGGTGCCATTTCATTAATATAAATGTCTTCCCCTTTTACAAACATTTCAATAGCAAATGTACCGACAACATTCATTTTTTCGGCCAATGTTTTAGCTGCTTTAATTGCCTTACTTTTCACTTCCGCACTTACACGAGCAGGAGCGACCGTTTCATATAATATATGGTCTTTATGATCATTTTCTGCTAAAGGAAAAAAATGTATTTCTCCATTTTGTGCCCTCGTAAATACGGTTGATATTTCTTTATCAAATGTAATCCATTGCTCCATAATAAATGGACCACCTTCTTGAGCAAACTGTACCGCCGCATCTATATCCTTTGCCGTTTCAATTTTGAATTGGCCTTTTCCATCATAACCACCCGTACAAGTTTTAATGACGGCTGGAAGTGGAAAGTCTTGTAATGCCGCTTCACATTCCACACTATCTTTAACAATCGAAAATGCCGGAATTGGAAGTCCCGCAGCTTGCATCATCGTTTTCTCTCGTTCACGATGTTGTGTTACCTCTAATGCATAAGCACCTTGTGGTAGCTTTCCCGCTTTCTCAATATAAGTTGCAGCTTCTAAATCGACATTTTCAAATTCATATGTAACGACATCGCTTTTTTCCGTCAGTTGTTTAATTGCTTCCATATCGTCATATGCAGCGATAATTTGTTCATCTGCTACATGTGCTGTCGGACAATTTGGTGTTGGATCTAATACGACAATATCATATCCCATATACTTAGCCGCGATTGCCATCATACGTCCTAATTGGCCACCACCAATAATCCCAATCGTTTGTGAAGGCAATATTTTTTTATTTGTTTGCAAGATCTTCCCTCATTTCTGCAACATTTGCTTGCATTCTTTTACGATAATTATCTAATTTAATTTTCATATTCTCATCATTAATTCCTAATATTTGTGCCGCGAATAATCCTGCATTTGTCGCACCAGCTTTACCGATGGCCATTGTCGCTGTCGGGACACCACCAGGCATTTGCACGATAGATAATAAAGAGTCCATTCCATTTAATGCTCTCGTTTGTACGGGTACTCCAATTACCGGTAATGTTGTTTGTGATGCTACCATTCCAGGTAAATGTGCTGCTCCACCAGCTCCAGCGATAATTACTTTTAATCCACGCTTTCGTGCTGATTTTGCATACTCAAACATATCATCTGGTGTACGGTGTGCAGAAACAACTTCCTTTTCATAAGCAATACCCATCTCATCTAAAACTGTACATGCATGTTCCATCGTTTCCCAATCTGAAATGCTTCCCATAATAATACCAACTTGTGCCAATCTCATTCACTCCTACCAATATATAATGATATTTACCCGTAAAAAAGTAAAAAAAGTCTATTCCTCTCCCTATACATATAGGAGAAGATGGATAGACTTATCTTTGTATAAATTGCTTATGTTAATTTTTCTCATTATAACATCATCCTCCCCCATAGTCGTAGCATTTACGGTGCAACGTAGAAACTTTCAAGCCATATTCTTAAAATTATATGGGGAATATTTTTTTCGTTTCATCTGTGAACAACAAATTAATTATAACAAACTCTTAATTTATTCGTCAACAAAATATCGAACATTTTGTTACGTTTTTAGTTTAATGTTCGTGTTTTGATGGAACTAAAACATAAAACCAATAAATTACTGCTCGTTCTCTTCCTGTTTTGTAAATTCCTTATCGATTTCTGACTGAATAATCGGGTTTTCTGGTGGAACATTCGTTAATTTCCCTTTACGAATTTGTTTTACCCAAAATCCACCATGAATTTGTGTCGGTTCATAGGACATAATAAATGCTTTCGGATCGATATCCGAAATGATTTTATATAAATTCAGCTCATACTTCCTCGGTGTGAGTATTTGCATCGACAAACGATCACCATCTCTTCCAGATGAACGCCAACTCGTAACACCGTATCCTTCCTTTCGTAAACGCTCTGAGAAGTTTAAAGAAGGATCTCCAGAAACAACATTGACCGTAATATAGCCTAGTGCCAATTTTTCTTCAATAAATGATCCCGTAATGATTCCAAGCGCAAAACCTAGTGCATACGCAATAATGTTTTGAATACCATCTAAATTATCTAATACGATACTTAAACCCATAATATAAACGACTACTTCAAACACACTGACGATTGCAGCTAAATACTTTCTCCCTTTTAATGTTAAAATCATTCGTATCGTTAAAAATGTTACATAAATTATATTAATAACGAGAATAATCGCGACAACGGCATATGCATTATTTAACAAATCAATCCCTCACAATCTACCTAACCTACTCTATATTTTCACCATACACCCTTTTACGGATGGAGGATTCTGCCCCACGTAAACGCTTTTGCAATGTACGCTTCCAGTTCGGTGCTAATGCTTCTACTAGCATTAATTTTCTCGTCGCTATTAAGTCATATTTTTTCTCATGCATTACTTCATTACACGTTGCAATCGACCAACCTTCATGAGGACGTTCCATTAATTGTAATGTTTCTCCCGTTTGAACATATCCTTCTTCTAGAACACGGAAATACCAACCAGTTTTACCACTATGTTGAATTTGTAATGCCAAATCTAATACTTCATAACGGCGTGCTGGTTTCCAACACGGTTGACGTGGTTGTGAAACTTGAACAATCGCCTCTCCAAATTGAAATATATCTCCAATGCAAACAGTAAATTCATCTACATCCGCAATTACTAAGTTTTCTCCCATACCACCTACAGAAATGTCCGCATGTGGAATTTTCTCACGCCAATAATCATAGTGATGCATCGGGTACGCGAATATCGCCTTTTCTTCTCCACCATGATTTTTCGTATCAGCTACTTCATCTGCTTCTAAACCTGTTTTCGATAACCATACTTTCCCTTCTCTTATTTCTTTAAACATTCCCGTCTCCCATGTACGTTCCATCGGATTTTCGGCGCCTTCGCTCCCAAGACGTTTTACCTTTCCTGTCCTAAGTTCAGCTACAAATGGTGCAATCATCATTGTCTTCCTTTCACTTTATGTTATAGTAGTTACCGGCTTATATACTTTTATTTTACTACAAAATTACATCGTATTGGTGGGAAAGTATTTGAAAAATCAACAATCTTTATTTTCATTAAAATTAT
>DXHX01000120.1 GCA_019113205.1 Candidatus Pseudogracilibacillus intestinigallinarum
CAAGCAATCGAACATATATCTTTAGATATGATTGAACAACAACTAGATTCTGTGTTTTCAGACGTTCCTGTAGATGCTGTAAAAACAGGTATGATTGCGAACATTGATATGATGAAAATAATAAAGAAAAAACTCGACGGAAAAAATCTTCCACTCGTGATTGATCCTGTTATGGTTGCTACAAGTGGAGATCCTTTAATTAATGAAGAGGCCCGTGATTTTTTACGTGATGAATTATTAGCTTATGCGACCGTTGTTACACCGAACTTACCAGAAGCTGAATTTTTAACGAACATGACAATTTCGACATTCGACGATATGAAAAAAGCAGCCGAAAAAATTGTTCATACGTATGGAGCAAAAGCCGCGCTCGTAAAAGGAGGCCATTTAAGTAAAGATAACGATGCTACAGATTTCTTATATGATGGAAACGACATGCATGTCTTTACAAAGAAACGAATTGATACAAAAGATACACATGGGACTGGTTGTACGTATTCAGCAGCCATTACCGCCCATCTTGCACAAGGTCTTTCTTTATATGAAGCAGTGGAAAAGGGAAAAGAATTTATCCAAGCTGCCATTGAAGAATCTATTCCACTTGGAGCTGGTAGTGGGCCAACAAAACATTGGGCAATTAGAGGGAGACAAGTATGAACATTAATGAGAACATCATGAAAAAGGCCCCTCTCGTCCACTGTTTAACGAATAATGTCGTAAAAAACTTTACCGCTAACGGGTTACTCGCTATTGGTGCTTCACCTATTATGGCCGATAACCCGATGGAAGTTAGCGAAGTCGCTAAAAAAGCAGATGCTATTTTAATTAACACTGGTACATTAATGGATTCGGATATGGAAGCAATGCTTACTACTGGAACTGTTGCAAATAATCATCAAAAACCAATCGTATTAGATCCTGTAGCAGTCGGGTCCTCTTCTTTTCGAAAACAAGCTTGCCTCAAATTTCTAAATGCAATAAACTTCACTGTAATTAAAGGAAATGCAGGGGAAATGGCAGCATTAGTTGATGAAAAAGTGGCAATGAAAGGCGTTGATTCTGTCGATCCTCCAGTAGAAACAACAAAATTAATCGCTAATAAAGTAGCAACAACTTTCCAAACAATCGCTGTGATTACAGGTGAAAAAGATGTTATTTCAAATGGAAAAGAAACATATATAAATGAACACGGTAATGAAATGTTAACACGCATAACTGGTGCAGGTTGTTTACTAGGTGCTATTATTGGAGCGAATTTAGCTTGTGAGGTAGACCATTTTAAAGCAACCTATCAAATAATCGAATTTTATACAAAAGCAGCGGAGCGAGCAATTGCATCTTCAAATGTCCATGGTCCAGGGACTTTTCAAGTTCACTTTTTAGATGCATTACATCACATCGATTAGGAGCGAAAGAAGATGAACAAAAATGTATTACGAAAATACTTCATTATGGGAAGTCAAGATTGCCCCAAAAATAGAACACCAGAAGCGACTTTGCGAGAAGCAATTCAAGGTGGAATAACCATTTATCAATTTCGTGAAAAAGGAAGAGGCAGTTTACAAGGTGAAGAAAAAATTGCCCTTGGTAAAGCATTACGAGCAATTTGCAAGGAAGCAAATATCCCTTTTATAATAAATAATGATATTGAATTAATGGATGTACTACAGGCTGACGGTATTCATGTTGGTCAATCAGATGAACCTGTTAAAAAAATCCGTGAAAAATACCCGCATAAATGGATCGGTTTATCCATTTCCAATATGGAGCAATATGAAAAAAGCTCGCTTGCATATATTGATTATATTGGTGCTGGACCTGTTTTTAGTACAACTTCGAAATCAGATGCACTGCAACCTGTTGGAATAGAGTGGATTCAAACATTAAGGAAACTAACCCCTCATATTCCCATCGTCGGAATTGGTGGTATCTCACCTGACAATGCCCTTCATGTGCTTCATGCTGGGGCGGACGGAGTATCAGTTATTTCTGCAATTACGAAGGCTGAAAACATTCAAAAAGCTGTACGTTCTTTATGAAAAAGTAAGAAGTTCGACCTCATTAAGTCATGTTTTTTAATCATATACAATGTATCATTTAAGCAAGATTTTAGTGTATACTATAGCGTGTTTTGCAAAAGTAAACCTTTGACATGTGCATGATCATTGATCAAACAAGTCAAAGGTTTATTTCGCTATGTTTTATGTCGAACTCTCGTTTTCATGCTCATACATTCAAACAATAAAGTTTTTATACACTCGCTTTTTCATGACCATAATCAATCTCAAATCCTAAATCTTCTAACATTCGGTGGTCTGCTGTACTCAATTGTCCTTCAGTCGTTAAATAATCCCCGACAAAAATTGAATTTGCAGCGTACAATCCAAGTGGTTGTAAACTTCTTAAATTCACTTCTCGTCCACCAGATATACGAATTTCCTTCGTTGGACAACAGTAACGGAACAATGCTAACACTTTTAAACAATATGTCGGTGTCAGTTCATTCGTTCCTTCTAATTTTGTTCCATCAATCGCATGTAAAAAGTTAACTGGAATGGAATCCGCATCGAGTTCTTTTAAAGAAAATGCCATATCTACTACATCTTCTTTCGTTTCTTTCATTCCGACAATGACACCAGAACATGGAGATATCCCAACATCTTTCACTTTATTTACAGTGGATACACGATCATCATACGTATGACTCGTCGTAATATAATCATGATGTTTTTTCGATGTATTTAAATTATGATTATAACGGTCGACACCAGCTGCTTTTAATTGTTCTGCTTGCCCTTCTTTTAAAATACCTAAACAAGCACATATTTTCATATCATAATTTTGCTTAATTTCCTTCACAGCATCGACGACAATATTCAATTCACGATTTGTCGGGCCACGTCCACTTGCCACGATACAATACGTTCCTGATTGTAATTTGTTCGCTTGTTCTGCTCCAGCTAAAATCGATTCCTTATCCATCATTTTATATCGTTGAATCGGTGCCTCAGAGTCAATAGATTGTGCGCAATACCCACAATTTTCACTACAAGCTCCTGATTTCGTATTTATAATCATATTTAATTTAACTTTATTGCCGTAATAATGGTGGCGAATTTGATATGCCCCATCTAATAATGCTAACACCTGTTCATCTGGACATTGCAAAAATTTCATCGCTTCGTCTCGCGTAATTTGATATCCTTGTATTACTTTATCTGCTAACTGAGCCCAATATTTTCTATCCTCCATCGTACATCTTCCTTTCTTTTATGATTGTGATCGAACTTTTTGCATCATTAAAATAGCATCTAATCGATATGCAAATACACCTGCAACAAGTGCTAAAGCAATATCTTTTGGCAATGGAACACTCATCCATAACCATGCAATTCCGTAGTGGAACCCTTCTGGCGCTTGAAACCAAAGTTTATACGCCATATATAGCCAGTTCGTTCCAAAAACATAAATAAATAACATTCCGAACAACGATGCAACTATATACATTGACTTTGTCTGCTTATATTCCACTAGTTTCCCACATATGTACGCAACGATAATAAATGAAATGATAAAACCAAAAGTAGGACTTAATAAATTTGCGGCACCCCCACTAAACTGTGCAAATACAGGTGCACCTGCCAATCCAATTAACATATACCCGAACATCGTAAATGCTCCTAAACGACTCCCGAGAACAAGTCCAGCCAATACAGCAAAAAATGTTTGCAATGTAATAGGCACCCCTCCAACGACTAAAAATGGCATAATCGCTGTAATATTCGCTCCAATGGCAGTAAGTGCGATAAATAATCCACCGTACACAATTTTTACAGTTTGATTCGCTTTCATGATTCCACCCCTTTGTGTAAACCTAAATATTTTTGAGTTGACACAAATGAAGAATAGCATAATTTGAAAATTATGTACAGTATTTTTTTAAAATTTCAAATAAATTTTATGTCGTTATTTACTTGGAATACACTACTTCCAATTAGAAAACTTCTAAATTCTGTCATATAAAAAAATGGTAATGTTCATCTTTTTGATAAACATTACCATTTATTCATACCTTTATATTAATAATCTGTGTCACTTGCTGTTCCTTCTACAATTGCAATACCAGCACTTGCTCCAATTCGATTTGCTCCTGCATCAATCATCGCCTTCGCTGATGCTGCATCACGTACCCCACCCGAAGCTTTTACTCCGATATTTGGTCCTACCGTTTGACGCATCAATTCAATTGCCTCTACTGTTGCAGCTCCAGGTCCAAATCCTGTCGATGTTTTAACGAAGTCTACCCCTGCTTCTTTCGCGATATTACATGCACGTTCAATTTCATCAGGAGATAAAAAACCTGTTTCTAAAATTACTTTCACTACCGCTAAACCATTTGCCGCTTGAACCACTTCTTCCATATCTTGTAAAACAGCAACATCATCACCTGATTTAAATGCTCCGATATTCATCACCATGTCAACTTCGGTTGCACCATTTGCAATCGCATCACGTGTCTCAGCAACTTTTGTAAATGTACTCGTCGCACCTAACGGGAACCCAATTACTGTCGTCACTCCGACATCTGTTCCAGCTAATTGTTCAGCGGAAAATTTTACCCAATAAGGGTTCACACAAACTGTGGCAAAATTATATTCTTTCGCTTCTTTACATAGTTGTTCTACTTGTTCCTTCGTACTTTCAGGTTTTAATAATGTATGATCAATATATTGCGCAATATTTTCTACCATCATTTTTCTCTCCCTTAAAAATCTATGTTATTGTTAGTATAAACAATAATAGAACAAGCAACAATCTTTTTAATAAAATGATGACAAAACCGTTGGAAAGGACGATTGTATGAATAAAATTTTAGTCGTTGACGATGACGAAAAAATTGTAAACCTTGTTAGCATTCATTTAAGTCGAGCAAATTACCGAATGATAAAAGCAAACAACGGTATAGATGCTTTGGAAAAAATTGAACAAGAATTTCCTGACCTTGCGATTGTCGATGTGATGATGCCAAAAATGGACGGATATGAATTAACGAAACAATTACGCACATACGATATTCCCGTCCTCTTATTAACAGCAAAAGGAGAATTGGAAGATAAAGAAAAAGGATTTTTAGCTGGATCAGATGATTATGTCGTAAAACCTTTCGAACCGAAGGAATTGCTATTTCGCGTGCAAGCAATTTTACGTCGGTATGACAAATCTGTCGATACACTGATCAACATTGGTCCTATGACCATTAACCAACAAAATTACGATGTTACAGTTGGCGATAAAACATTATTCCTTCCATTAAAAGAATTCGAATTATTATCTGTACTCGCTTCACGAACAGACCATGTGTTTGAAAGAGAGTTTTTAATTGAACGAGTTTGGGGAATCGATTATGAGGGAGACGATCAAACATTAAACGTCCATATTAAACGAATTCGCGAAAAACTACGTCCGATTACAGATGAAATTAAAATTGTTACGGTACGTGGAGTTGGTTATAAATTAGAGGTTGCACAATGATTCGATCTTTATATAGTAAGTTTTTCATTTTTACCGCAGTCATTATGATCGGTAGTATGATTATTGCCTTTTTAGCTGTCAACACTTTTTATCATCAATATTTAAAAGAAAATAATGATACAAAAAATGTCCATATTGCGCAAGAAATGGCCGAATATATGGCAACGACCGATCATATCGAGAATTATTTACGGACTACTGCTAATGTTGGCTATAAAATTTTACATATCGATCCAGATGGAGATGCAGCATTTTATGGAGCTGATTTTCGGGAACATAATTTATCAGGTGATGCGATAGAACAAGTACTAAATGGCACTATTTATCATGGGATGCGTGATTTTCCAAAAGAAACATTCGTTACAGGTTTTTTCTCAGATGAAACAGCAAATACTGTCGGGGTACCTGTTGAAATAGATGGACAAAGACATGCCATTTTCATTCGTCCCGATATTAAATTACTATTTACGGAAGTTCATTACTTACTTGGTGGAATGTTTGTAGCAATGGCGATTGTTAGTATGGTTGCTATGTTATTTATCGCTAGGAAACTCGTCCGCCCTTTAACAGAATTAACAAAGGCGACAAAAGAAATTGGAAAAGAGCAATTTGCGGTTGAATTACCGACTAATCGTCATGATGAAATTGGTCAATTAGCAGAAAGTTTTCAGCAAATGACTGAAAGATTAGATGCATCTGATAAAATGAAAAAGCAATTCATTAGTGATGTATCTCATGATTTCCAAACACCATTACAAAATATTCAAGGATATGCGAGCCTTTTACATGAAGGGAATCTCACAAATGAAGAGGTACGTTTGTATACAGAAATTATTCAAAGTGAAACGGACCGCCTATCCGCATTGACAAAACAATTATTATTATTAACCTCGCTAGATACATTAGAAAATGATGTTCAAAAAGAGAACTTTCGTCTTGATACACAAATAAAAGAAGTCATTCAAAAGCATCGCTGGCAGTTAATGGAAAAGAATATTTCGTTAACGATGCACCTAAATGAAATGACAATGTATGGTCATCAAGCATATATGGAAAAGGTTTGGGAAAATTTACTTTCGAATGCGTTAAAATATACGAAGGAAAATGGAGCAATCAATATTGATGTCATTGAAAATGACCAAGAAATTATCGCTGTAATAAAAGATAATGGCATCGGTATAGAACAGGAAAAAATCCCATTTTTATTTGATCGATTTTATCGAGTCGATAGTGCAAGACATGCAAGCATTGAAGGGACAGGATTAGGATTATCTATCGTCAAACAGATAGTAGACTTGCACGATGGGACGATCCGTGTAACAAGTAATATTGATCAAGGAACAACTTTTTCGATTACCTTTCCTAAATTGTAATATGCCGTTCATGTTGCGTTCATATTCAACCTTTAATATAACATATAACAGTTATATGAGAGGAAGATATGAAATATGGAAACAGTATGGAGTAAAAGACTTATTCGCTTTGCAGCGATTTTTGGATTAATTGGAGCGTTTTTAGGTTCCCATATGGCAGGTGCTGGTTCTTTAGCATTCCGTCCAGTACACGCACATATTTTAGTTGTTGGTTGGTTATCTCTATTCGCATGGGGTGTGTATTATAAAGCATTTCGTATTCAAGCATCAAAATTAGTATCTGCCCAAGCCATAACAGGCATCATCGGAGCTGCAGGTTTATCTATCGGACTATGGTTACAATATTTACAACCATTTGGCGATTCGAAGGCTATTATTTTACCAATTTATATTGGTGGAGGAACTATTTTACTTATTAGCTTTTTATTATTCGTCATTGTGACATTCGTGAGCAAAGAACAAAAGGCATAAAAAATAGGCGCCGGATGACTAGCAAAGGTCATACCGACGCTTATTTTCTTTTTCTAAAGATAAGTAATAAAATGGTCACTGTAATGATTGGCATTAAAATTTGTATAATAAAAAAGTTAGACCAAATGGATTTAATTTGATTAATAAATGTTGTCATTCGAGAATCTGTTTCAACAGTTATGTCGTTAAATGATACAAACCGCTTCGCACTGTTGACTGCTCGTACTTTATATTCGTAAGTTTTATTCGGTTCCACATTTTTATCTGTATAACTATTTACAACAGATGAACCAAGAAGTTTTCCATCGCGAACTACTTCATAATAAATGGCATTATCAATATTTTCCCATTTGAGCGTAATATCGTCTTTACTATTATTAACGACAGCGATATTATCTGGATCTTCAATCGAAAAGAACGTGTTGTCTTCTGTTTTCACTTTTCTACTAAACGTCTTATTCAGTACATTGTTTTCTTCGTCTATAATTTCCACGGCATATTCATGTGTAGTGAAAATATCAAAATTCACATCTTCATACGTTGTTTCATCCGTTGTATGTATTCTCTCTCCATCTCGATAAATATGATATTTTTCAGCCTTCGGGTGTGCATCCCATGATAGCTTGATACCTTTATCATTATTTTCATCGACACTTAAAATTCTTTCTGTAAAAGTATCCATAAACTTAAATGTTTTCGGGGCAGTATCTTTCAATGTTTCTCTGTACCAACCACCAAGAAAATAATGTGTCATCGCTTCAGCAAAATATTCGTCTGCATATGAATAATATGAACTTCCTGGAAATAGTTTCGCATATTCTTTTTTATGTATTTTCTTAAATTCGTCCATATCAGATACTTTTTCATCTAATACATTAAAATCAACCATATGTGCAAACTCATGGAATTCTAACAATGCATTGTAATGCATATCTCCTGGATAACTTTGGCCAATTTTTGCAACACTCACATTATCCCGCGCTAGTCCTGCTATGTCATCATAAATAACATCATTTTTACCAGATAACTCCCCTTGCAAATCTTGGAATTCTTCTAATTTCACTGCCGGTATATCTGATAAAATAAACAGTACGTCTTTTTTGACTGCTTCTTGGAGAATTCTTCTCGGAAATGCTGCCATTCGATCAAGCATCTCTTGTGTTGTTTCATGATCATAATTATTATCTAACGCACGAATTTCTATTAGTTCTCTTAGTTCGTCATTAGCAAAATAATGATTCCTTGAATATTCTCTAGGCTCTTTCTCTTCAGCTTGTCCACTATCAACAAACAGAAAAAGCATGGCAAATAGTATGCTAACTATGAATAAAGATGGTAGTTTCATGATGTCCTTATTTACCATTGTAACGAGCCTCCTTTACAATCCAATATCAAAAATATCATACAACAATTTCTGAACAATGTATATATGAGTGAATACCTATACTATTTTATTCCTTTTCTTTCATATAAACAAACCTCTATTCCAATAAATCGTGACGAACTTCTAACATTTTTAACTTTCTATTGAACTATAAGATGGATCAAACTGTCCTATTATGCACTTAAAAGTACTCGGTTCGTATTGTAGCTTCATGTAGCTTCCTTCATCCTATTCACTTTTCCGTTGACAGCTTCAAAATTTATCTTTCTATTAATCTCCACTTTCTATCCCATAAATATCTAGATACATATTTTAATTTGCGTTCCTTACAACCGTAATAGGAATTTCAGTGAAAAATTGTGATAGCGCTATGTAATAACAACATGCGTTCTCTCTATCTTTCCATTAACTTTTACTAAAAGTGATTCTATAAACGCTTGTGTAAATAACGTGTAAACACTATGTAAAAGTTCGGTAAATGCAACCTTTCTCATTAGATAAAATGTTAATATAGAATTTGTCAAAAAGACTATTGATACTATAAAGATTACTTTTGTACAACTTTAAACTAACAAGAAACTGAACTTAAGAGGACGATACATATGCAAATAAAGATTCATTAATGTACTAAGTAGTTTTTATGGTGAGAATTAAGGTTGTACGGATGTATTTAAAAGCAATCGTATCAAGGGTCTATTTAATTAAGGAGGAGTGTCAAATGAGTCATATTGATTTACTAGATATTTCTAAATCATATGATAAACAAAAAAAGGTATTAGATGAAATTAACCTGTCTATTGAGCAAGGTGAATTTTTTGTACTCGTTGGTCCTTCCGGGTCTGGTAAAAGTACACTGCTTCGAATGATTGCAGGTCTAGAAGATATTACATCTGGTACATTAAAAATGAAGGATCAAATTGTAAATCATTTACCACCAAAAGATAGAAATCTATCGATGGTCTTTCAAAATTATGCTCTATATCCACATTTATCTGTTGAGCAAAATATTCTTTTTGGTCTTCGCGCAAAAAAGATTGATAAGAAGGAACAACAAAAGAGATTAACAGAGACTGCCGAAATGATGGGGCTAAGCGAACTATTAAACCGAAAACCAAAAGAACTTTCGGGTGGGCAAAGGCAGCGCGTAGCATTGGCTAGATCTGTTGTGAGTGAAGCGCCTCTTTGTTTGATGGATGAGCCATTGTCAAATTTAGATGCCAAGCTTCGATCTCAAATGCGAATGGAGATCCGCCGTTTACAAAGAAAATTAGGACTAACGATGATATATGTAACCCATGATCAGGTGGAAGCAATGACGATGGGCGATCGTATTATGGTTTTAAATGATGGGAAAATTCAGCAAGTAGGTAAACCAATTACACTTTATAATGAACCAGCGAATTTATTCGTTGCCTCCTTCATTGGCTCACCAAAGATGAATATGGGAAAAGGTATATTTACATCTGAGCAACAACAATTAGTAATTGAGGATACTATAAAACTTGACGTAGATTCTAATTTGACGGGAATCCCAAAAAATATAAATTTAAGGGTTGGTATAAGGGCAGAACATCTTTTTCCTGGAACATCCTTGAATACTACCCATTATTTGGAGGCAGTGAATGTAGAGCAATTGGGAAATGAAACATTAATTGCATTCGATATTGGTTCTGAATTATGGACAGCGAAATGGCTCGGTCAATGGAATGTACAAGTAGGAGAAGTGGTTCCCGTGCATATTGGAATTGAGAATGTCTGCTTTTTTAATGCCGATACGGGATTATTAATCAAATCTGCAAAATCAGTAAAAAAACAAGAGGCTGTATCAATATGAGTATAAATAATTCAGCTTTAAAAATAACGACCGATAACAATATTTATTTTGAACAAGTAAAAAAGAAGGAAAAAAGGAAAAGTTTTGTAAAGGGGATTTTGTTCTTATTACCGTCCATTATTTTATTTGGTGTGTTTCTTTTTTATCCCCTTCTTCGTACTATTTATCTAAGCTTTTTCTTGACAAATGCTGCTGGAGAAACAACTCTTTTTGTTGGCTGGGAAAATTTTATGAATCTATTTACTTCTCCAATATTTTTACAAAGCATTAAGTCAACGTTTTTATTTGTCTTGTACACAGTGCCTATAACAATTATAATTGCATTATTTTTAGCTATTATTGCCAACGAGAAGTTAAAAGGAATTGGATTATTCCGTACGCTTTATTCATCTACAATGGGGATATCTGTGGCAGCAGCTTCCGTCTTCTGGCTGTATCTGTTTCATCCGTCCATTGGCTTACTAAATATATTGCTAGGGAAAATTGGCTTGGAAGGAATTGGTTGGCTTACTGATCCTTCATGGGCACTCATTGGCATATCGATTACAACAATTTGGATGAATTTGGGCTTTACCTTTCTTATTTTACTAGGAGGCTTACAATCGATTGACTCCTATTTGTACGAAAGTGCTGATATTGATGGGGCGGGTTATTTTTATAAACTCAGAAGGATTACCATTCCCATGCTTTCTCCAACGTTATTCTTTGTTATAACGGTAACAATTATTAATGCCTTTCAAACTTTTGGTCAGATTGATATTTTGACACAAGGTGGTCCGATGAATTCAACTAATCTAATTGTCTATTCGATTTACCGCGAGGCATTTGTTAACTATAAATTTGGCTCTGCTAGTGCGCAAGCTGTTTTATTGTTTATCATTATTCTCATCATGACATTTTTACAATTTAGAATTGGTGAAAGGAGAGTTCATTATCAATGACCATTCCTATCCGTAGAAAAGTCATATTTTATGTATTGCTTATCATCTCGGGGATTCTCGTATTTTCCCCAACACTGATGGCATTTGTTATGAGTTTCATGTCAAATAAAGATATTATGACGGGAAGTATGCCGTCAACATTAACACTTGATAATTACATAAGAGCTTTTGAGCAGTTTCCTTTACTGAAATACTTATTAAACAGCCTTCTTATTTCTATCACAATTATGATAGGACAGTTAATTTTATCTAGTCTAGCCGCCTATGCTTTTGTCTTTTTAGAATTTAAAGGGCGAGATTTACTTTTCTATCTTTTTATTGCAACAATGATGGTGCCTTTTGAAGCTTCCATTATTCCTAATTTCCATATTATCCGAAATTTAGGATGGATTGATACATATCAAGGTCTTTCTGTACCGTTTTTTGCTATGGCATTTGGTACCTTTTTATTAAGGCAAAGCTTTAAACAAATTCCTAAAGAATTAAGGGAAGCAAGTCAAATTTCTGGTATGGGAGATTTCAAATTTTATTTAACAGTGGTGTTACCTGTAGCAAGGACTAGTCTTTTAACATTAGGTACTTATGGATTTTTAACATCATGGAACATGTATTTATGGCCTCTTTTAGCAACTACGAATGATAATGTTCGTACTGTACAAATTGGCTTAAAACAATTACAGACTCAAGAACAATTAAATGATTGGGGAGTCATTATGGCTGGTTCGATTATTGTAGTTATTCCAACATTGATTTTATTATTTCTAGGTCAAAGTAAATTGCAAAAAGGATTAGCAGAAGGGGCTTTAAAATAAAATTATTTAATATATTAATGTTAATTATTCCCTGTCTAAAAAGGCAGGTTAATAATAATTTTTTCACAAAAAAAAGAGGAGTGTAAAAGAATATGAGAAAATTTCTATCTATCCTAATGATAGGTTTTGTATTGGTTCTTGCAGCATGTAGTTCTAATAATGCATCCAATACGGAAACAGCAGAAGCAGGAAATACAGAATCTGAAACAGATACTTCAAACGAGGAAAAGTCTAAATCTAGTGGGGAGAAACAGACGGTTACTTTTTGGCACTCTATGGGTGGTGCTGGTCAAGAGGCTTTAAATGCGATTGTTGATAGCTATAATAGCTCTCAAGATAATGTACAAGTAAACGCAGAATATCAGGGCACTTATGATGAAGCTTTAACGAAATTCAATAGTGTTGCTGGTACAGATAGTGCCCCAACTATCATCCAAACATTTGAAATTGGAACAATGTCAATGATTAATAGTGGAAGTATCTTACCGATTCAAGAACTTATTGATAAAGATGGTTATGATATGAGTAATTTAGAAGAAAATATTATTAACTATTATTCCTTAGATGATACATTCTACTCGATGCCGTTTAACTCTTCTACACCAGTGATGTATTATAATAAAGACGCTTTTGAAGCAGCTGGTTTAGATCCAGAAGCACCACCAGAAACTTTTGAAGAAGTAGAAGAAGCAAGTAAAGCAATCGTGGAATCTAATTCTGATATGAGTGGGTTTGCACTCCAAGCTTATGGATGGTTATATGAACAGTTACTCGCGAATCAAGGCGCATTATTATTAAATAATGATAATGGACGTTCAGATACTCCTACTGAAATTGGGTGGAAAAAAGATGAAGGAAAGTCAATCTTTGAATGGGTAAAACGTATGATTGATGATGGTACGTTTGCTAATTACGGAACAAATGGTGATAACATGGTTGCTGGGTTCTTGGCTGGTGATGTAGCGATGTTCTTACAATCTTCAGCTAGTTCAAGAGATGTTATCGATAATGCACCATTTGAAGTTGGCATTGCATTTTTACCATATCCTGAGGAGAAAGAACGGGCTGGTGTCGCAATAGGTGGTGCAAGTCTTTGGATGATTGACGGTAAACCAGAAGCGGAAACAGATGCTGCTTGGGACTTCATGAAATATCTACAAACACCAGAAGTTCAAGCAGAATGGCATGTGGGAACTGGTTATTTTGCAATCAACCCAGACGCATATGACGAACCAGTTGTAAAAGAGGCATATGAAGAAATGCCTCAACTGCAAGTAACGGTAGATCAATTACAAGCGACAACTCCATCCTATGCTACTCAAGGCGCATTAATGGATATGATCCCTGAAGGCCGTAAAATTATGGAAACTGCACTTGAAACAGTATATAATGGCGGCGATGTAGATGATGCTTATAATACAGCAGTAGAACAATTCAATGCAGCAATCGAGCAAGCAAACGCAGCTCGAGGAGAGTAATTTTTTCAAAAAACAATGTAAATAAAAATGATAGTGGGAATAGAGCGTTATAATGCTTTATTCCCTTTCTAATAAAACAATCATGTTGTTTATTGAACAGATAGGTAAACAACCAAATTGGTTAAAAAAATAATAAAGAAGGGTTATTATGACTGAGACAAAAATATATGGACATCGTGGTTTTATGGCATCCTTCCCAGAAAATACGTTACTAGGATTTCGTAAAGCGATTGAATTAGGTGTAGATGGTATTGAAATAGATGTACAACTAACAAAAGATGGCGAAGTTGTCGTTATTCACGATGAGACGTTTGATAGAACGACTGATGGGGTAGGCTATGTTAAAGATATTTCATTAAAGGAAATGAAGCAATTTAGTGCGGGAGTAAATTATACACATTTTCCAAATTATGATAAAGAAACTTGGCCTATGGAACGTGTGCCGACATTACAGGAAGTCTTGGAACTTTTGGAACCATACCCAACTGAATTAAATATTGAATTAAAGACCTCCCTGTTTCAGTATAAAGGTATCGAAAATAAAGTATTATCACTCGTAAACGATTATGGGAAAGGTCGCAAAGTAATTTATTCATCTTTTCATCTACCAAGTATTTTGCGAATAAAACAGTTAGATCCAAATGCAGAGATTGCCTGGTTAATGCATCAACGGATATCACATCCAAAAGACTATTTACTAAGTCTAGACTTAGATGCATTCCATTTATCCAAACAAATTGTATTATCAGATACGTCTTATTTAACAGGCTTATTAGGTAATGTTCGTGTTTGGACAGTAAATGATATGGATGACATAAAGCGGTTAATGGATCTAGGTGTGAATGCAATTATCTCTGATTTCCCTGAAAAGGCATTAAGGTATAAGGATGAAAGAAAATAGAATGCCTAAAAAAAGAATCGGTATTCTACTTATTATTTGTATAATGATTCTTGTTGGTACGTCTATTCTTCGTGAACGAGAAGTAGTTCCAGAACCTGCTGTTGTAGATTCTCCAAAAATTATTGCTCACCGTGGTGCAAATGACCGTTTTAATGAAAGTACAATCACTGCATATAAAATTGCGGCTGAAGATAGTGTTGATGCACTTGAAATTGATTTACGTATGACTACAGATGGGGAATTAATTGTAATGCATGATGAGACGATCGATCGTACGACAAACGGAACTGGCGAAGTGTCTACTTATTCATTAGAAGAAATTAAGGAATTTCAAACTGTAGATGTTTTTAGTCAACAAACAACAATGGAGGCAATCCCCACATTAAAAGAAGTTTTCGAGACATTTAAGGATACCGAATATTATTATATCGAAACAAGGCTCGTACATGGAAAACTCCAAATGGAAGAACCATTAATAGAGTTACTGAATGAGTTTGATTTAATTTCCCAAAAACTTATCACAATCCAGTCATTTTCAGAGAAAAGTTTAGAAAGAATTCATAAGTTAGCACCAGATGTTCCGCTCACTCTTTTATTTAGTAAAGGGAAATTTAATTTACAGGAGGCAAAATCTGTAGATTACCCATTTATTGGTATAGAAGCATCAGATGTCACAATGAAAAATGTGAATGAATTGCACCGACAGGGAAAAGAAGTGCATGTTTTTTTCAATAATAAGAAGACAGAAAAAGAGGAACAAGAAAGGGTTCATGCTCTCAATGTGGATGGATATTTTACTGATAATATTCATTTTACAAAAAACTTGTTAATGGAGTAAAATTTTGATTCAGATTATTTGCTTATATACCTAAAAGTGAATTAAAAATTTACTTGTTTCTATTTTAGAAATATAGAGCAAATATGAACTATATGAACCTTGCCTCTTGGTATAACAATACCAAATACCAAAAACAATCCCATTTGTCTATTTCCATCATTATACATAACAGTACCCTATAGAGCAGACTTTTCTAAAGTGTCTACTTTATAGGGTACATTTTATTCTCGGTAAAAAAAGCGAATCTCCAATAATCATTATTCACTTTTCACTTGTTCAACAACTTCTTCTACTTCCATACGAGACATTTTTTCTTTTCCTTCTTCCATTGCTTTCAATGTACGTTTTGCTAAAGCTAAAGGAATTTTACAAAATAGTGTAATGGTTCTCGTTTTAATTAATCTTAAATATTCGTCTCCTTTCGCTAAATTCTCACGTGCATAGACGAATAAATCATCACGAGTCCATCCTTCAGGCATGAAGCTTACACCACGCTCTTCCATATCTTCTTCTTGATTTCGTAAAATATTTACTGCTTGTAATCCACGTCCAAATCCAATCGCTAAATCACGATCTGTTTCAGTTCCATCGTACCATTCCCAAATCTGTGAAAGCATTACTCCAACGAGTCCTGCTACATAGTATGTATAATCATCAAGGTCTTCTTTTGTTTTTACAGCAAAGTCCTTTTCTACCCAGTCAGCCATACCACCAGCCATTTCAGCTGTCGACTGTTTCACTT
>DXHX01000121.1 GCA_019113205.1 Candidatus Pseudogracilibacillus intestinigallinarum
AGGAGTGATCAATATGAAAAAAAGATGTCATTGCCATGGCCGTTGTGGATGTGAGAAAAAAATTGTACACCCAACTAGAGAAGAAGTGAAAAATGTGTATACAGAAGAGACGATCAATCATGTATATCCAACACATACGACGGTTGTCAATAACCATCTCATTCGAAATGTATATTCTTACCCACACTCGACATCCCATGAAACGAGAGTTCGAGAAATCGATGAAAGAAATGGACGTGTCGGAGGCGTAGGGGATAATGGAGGATGTTCAAACTCAAGAGGGGTAAGAGGAACCCAAACTGAAGGAGGAAAATGTGGTTCCTGTTCTACCTCAAGATGTAGTTGTAGACGTGGAGGATTTTGGTTTTAACCATTCATGAATATTATGTTAGAAAACAAGGATGAATATGTAAAGCACATGGAATAATATATGAACATTAATGATTAAATTTCTATTGACATATTTATATATAGTTTTATCCATGGAAACTATTTATTTTTCACATGCTAAAAATTATGTTTAAATTGTACTAAGTTTTCTATGTAAATGATTCATCTGTTACGAAAAAATCTATTTTTTTAATTGCTTGTTTGATAAGGAATTGGGTGGATAATGGAAAATTTATCCACCCACTTTTTATGGACTTTTATATATAAAGTCGATAAGATATGAATGAAAGGGCTTTTTAAAAATGAAAAAGAAGGTAGATGAAAAATGTTAAAAGCAGTCATTTTTGATTTGGATGACACATTACTATGGGACGATAAAAGCGTTAGTGAGGCGTTTAAAGCAACATGTGAAAAAGCAACAGAAAAATATGCGATTGATCTAGAAACATTAGAGGAAAATGTTCGTAAACATGCACAGGAAATTTATCCAACATTACCTACATATCCCTTTACGAGCAATATTGGAATCGGTACATTCGAAGGAATGTGGGGGACATTCAGTGACGAATCAGACGATTTCAAATTAATGCGTGATACATTACCTACATTTCGCAAAGAAGCTTGGTTTAATGGGTTAAAAGATTTGGATATTGTGGATGAAGCATTAGCTAGTGAATTGGCAGTAATGTTTCCAGCTGAACGAAAAAAACATATTTTCTTATATGAAGAAACAATCGATATATTAGAACAGTTACAAGGGAAATATAAGCTTATTATGCTTACTAATGGTGCACCTAGTTTACAACATACAAAACTATCACTATCACCACAGTTAGCTCCTTTTTTCGATCATATTATTATATCGGGAAATTTCGGACAAGGAAAACCGAGTGTAGACATTTTTAAACATGTGTTACATGTTGCAGGAGTCGATAAAAATGAAGCTGTGATGATAGGGGATAACCCGATGACAGATATTTTAGGTGCTTCTCGTGTCGGCATGGATTCGATTTGGATTAATCACCATAAACGTGATCTTACAGAGGTCACTCCGACATATGAGGTGAAACGATTAAAGGAAATAATGCCTATTATTAAATCTTTAAGTAAATAATCGATGAAAGAAGATAAAATCATTTGTTGATTTTGTCTTTTTTCATATGAAGGGGGTTTTTAAATGAAGGTAGGTTGGATATATGTGTTTCTTGCTGCATTCATTGAAATATTTTGGGTGTTAGGCTTAAAATATTCCGTCAATTTGTGGATGTGGACAGGAACTATTATCATTATTATTTTAAGTTTTATTTTTGTCATTAAAGCATGTGCAAAACTTCCGTCTGGAACAGTTTATGCAGTATTTACTGGGTTAGGTGCGGCTTCGATTGCAATAGTTGATTTTGCATTATTAGGAGCGGATTTTACATATGCAAAAGGATTCTTTATATTTTTAATTATTTTAGGGGTTGTCGGGATTCAGTTGACGACGACTGAGGTAGAATAATAGGGAGCGTGTGTTCATGGCATGGTTTTATTTATTCATTGCTAGTTTCGGTGAAATATTCGGGATGACATTTATCAATCTATATTTACAAAAGAGGCGTTTCATTTGGTTATTTTTCCTCGTCGTTAGTTTTTCGTTAGGCTTTTTCTTTTTAGCGTTAGCAATTAAAGACATTTCACTAGGTGTTGCATATGCGATATGGTCTGGAGTTGGTGCGACAGGATCGGTGTTAATGGGCATACTGTTTTTTAAAGAGTCAGCTAGTACGAAGCGAATGTTATTTTTAAGTTGTATAATTATCGGTGTTGTCGGGTTAAGAATAGTCGGATAATGTAACAAACATCACATCGAATTAACGATGTGATGTTTGTGGTATTTGGACAACGTTTCCGTCTGTATATTCAAATGTTAAGATGCCTTTTTTCTCGAGTAGTTTTGGAATACCTTGTTTCAAAATCGGATGTACTCCATAATTTTCTTCATCTAAAATCCAGTCGATTGACTTCCATTGCAAAATGCCATCACGAGTTTTGGCGATTTTATTTTTCATCAATGTTTGGTCTAAAGTAAATAAGTAAACATTGATCCCTTGCGTTTCTCCTTGTTCGTTTTTCCACGTAAATGTTCCTTTTGAATAAAACTGTTCAACACTATAATTCGTTTCTTCGAAAATTTTACGTTTCACACTCTCATCTGGATGGTCTTTTTGTTCGATTTCGTTAATAATTCCATTCCATAAACCAGGCATCGGTTTCGCATCACGGTTCACCATTAAAATATCATGATCATTTTTTAAAAAAGAGACATTATATTGGAACATTCTTATTCTCCTTTCACAATGTATATGAAGAAATATTTTAACATACTTTAGAAAAGATGAAAGCATTTTGAACATAAAATTTATAAAAAGTTAAAAAAGCTTTTTTAAGAAAATATTTAATACGTATCTGATTTATTTTTGGGAGAGTATAGAGAAAAGACTAGACATACAAAATGTCTAGTCTTTATGTAAAATTTAATCGTATAATTCCCACGCTAGTTTTAATGAATCAATAATATAATCGGCGACCTCTTCTGGATTGAATTGATCGGTTACCAATTTAGAATTATGTTCATCATATGTTTTTTTACGTTCATGAAACAATGTTTCAATATCTTCAATCGATTTATCTTGTAGGACAGGGCGACTATCAACAAGCATATGAAGTCGATCTTTCCATGAATCCCATGAAATATCTAAATAGAACACGATACTATGGTCTAAACAAGCATCACGAATATCATCTTGTAAAAACGCGCCACCACCAAGTGATATAATTTTTAAAGGCTGTTTACAAAAATGTAATACATATTCTTTTTCCTTTGCGCGGAATTGTTTTTCACCGATCTTTTTGAAAATCTCGGTTGTCGACATACCGTATTCTTTTTCAATTTCGACATCAATATCAATAAAGTCACGAAAAAGTTTTTGAGAAACGAGTTTTGCAACGGTCGTTTTCCCGACACCCATAAATCCGATAAATACGATACTTTTTTCTTTAATAGAAGAAACATTACGAATCATTGCATTTACTCCTTATGCGTGTTGTTCGTGAAATGCTCTTTCTACCTTTTCTCTTCCTATTTTAATTTCTGGGTGGAATTGGATGGAAGCAGCATCACGAGTCGCTTTTACTTGTGCTATTGCTTGTTCTAATTTATCACGAACATCCCCAGTTTGCAATAGTTCTTTTACAATAGATAATCCAGCGACGGTACCTTGATCACGAGCTACTTTAGAACTTTCAATACCAGTAATGTTTCCAGCAACATAAATGCCATCTACCGGTGTTTCCATCGTCTCGTTATGGATTGGTACGTGTCCACCTAATTCTTCGCTAAATTTAAACGGACATCCTGCAACAGATGCAAGTTCTGATAATGGGTATAATCCACCTGCAATACAAACAAAATCAACTGGAACTTCTATTTCTGTATTACGAATAATATCACCGTCCATTGTGACATCAACCATCGTAACAGATTCAACTTTATCAGTACCGTTAATTTGCTTTACTGCTTTGCGTAAATGAATTGGCATATCCCACATTTTAATTCCGTCTTTCGGATAATGTTTTAATGCAATGTTTTGTGCAAATTTAAATTTCGCAAATTTACTACCGAATTGAATGAATTTTGAAGGTGCTAAATGTGCGATATGTGATAATCGATCCATGACAACTCTTGGGTTACTTTGGTCATCTGAAACAACATTTCGCGCTGGAAGAACCATACTATGAAGTTCCGTTCCAGCTAGTTGTAATTCACGAGCAATTGCAGCGGATAAAACGTTTACTCCGATAACAATTCCACGCTCTCCCACACTTACACGATGCACATTCGTCATAACTTGTGCCGCTCCAATAGACATAACTCCTGGTAAAGTCCAACCTGGGATAGGTGCAGCTGTTTCAGCAGCTCCAGTTGCAATTAATACTTTTTTGGCAGGAAATGTTTTTTTATTCGTATGTACGACGAAATGATCTTCCAATCTTTCAACATGGTGTACAGGATAGCCAAGTAAAATTTCTGTTTGAAATTTACGAGCTTCTTGCACTAATTTTCCAGCTTCTTTTACACCGTTCCACCATTCTCCATTAGGTTCTTCGTGTAATTGGCCGAGTAATCTTCCACCTGCTTTAGGAAACTCATCTAAGACGACAACAGATAAGTCATGTTTTCTACATTGAACTGCTGCAGCTAATCCAGCAGGACCAGCTCCGATAATTACTACATCATGCATTATTTGTCGCCCCCTTGCTCAAGATATTCTTTATATGTTCTAGGTAATGTACCTTCATTATTTGGATTTAATGGATCTGGTTGTTTTTTTCCACTTTCAACAATCATATTTTCTTCAATTGGTGTTACACATGCACGAACATTCGAAATGTTATCGACTGTACAACGGCATTCGAAACAATGGCCGATATTACAGTAAATTCCACGTGGGTTTCCACTATGTTCGTGTTCACGAAGCGTACGCACACCGTTTGCTAGTAATGCAGAGGCAATGGTATCGCCTTCAATTCCTTCATAAATTTTGCCATCAAAGGTAAAAGGAACAGGGTGTTGATCTGTTAATTTACCTAATACTGGATGATCTAAAATACGTTTAGTCATTGTTACCTCCACCTCCAAGATCTTGTAAAGAAATAGGACGTACTGGTGGTGCTACTTTTAATGGAACGTTATCTGTAGGATGTTCATTCGTTAAATCAGAAATCACTTTATCTACAGCAGGGCGACAAGTTCTCCCACCACAGAATCCCATACCCGCTCTCGTTCTTAATTTTAATTCTCTTGCAGTACAGTTAAATTGTTTTGCAGTTTCTTCTAATTCAGCTAATGTTACTTCTTCACAGCGGCAAATTATTAATTGTTGCATAAATTAGCCTCCTTGTTCTAAAATAGTATTAAATATTAAGCGATATTTATATAATAACATAAAACATTCTTTATTTTCTTCAAAAAATAGAATATAATGAAAAAAAGTTCAAAAAAATGTAGCTGGAGGTTTTGTCATGGCTAGAAAAAACTATGAAGTTGCAGTAATTGGCGGTGGAATCGTCGGTTGTTCTGTTGCATATTATTTAGCAGAATCAGGATTGGAAACGGTTTTAATCGAGAAGAATGACATTGCAAGTGGTACGAGTTCGCGTTGCGATGGAAACGTAACCATCGTAGATAAGGATCCTGGTTTTGATAGTCAAATGTCTTTAGTAAGTCAGGAATTATTAAATGATTTAACAAATACATTGAATATTCCTTTTGAATTCAGAGAACATGGTAGTATTTTAGTTTGTGATAATGATGATGAGATGCAAGCGGCTGTTGATTGGGTAAAAACGCAGAGTGAATCAGGGTTAAAATTTAATGTACTAGATCAAAAAGATATTCGTAATGAGTCGCCATTTTTTGCCCATGATATTCCTGGGGGACTAGAATGTGAGACGGACTCCTTAATTAATCCTTATTTATTTTGTTATTCATTAATTGAAAAAGCAGAAAAAGATTTCGGATTACAAGTAAGAGACCAAGCACCTGTCACAAATGTGAAAAAAGTAGAAGATGGTTTCATTGTTGAAACACCTGAGGAAACTATTCATGCAAAAAAGGTTGTAAACGCAGCAGGTGTATGGGCACCGTTTATTGGGGAAATGCTCGGGGTAGAAATTCCGATTATTCCAAGAAAAGGACATATCATTGTTGGTTCGAGACAAGAACCTGTTATGATGCGTAATGTTATGGAATTTGGTTATTTAATGAATAAGTTTGGTCGTGAGCGTATTGCAGATGAACGTACTGCGGAACATGGGGTAGCACTAGTGCTTGAGCCGACGGAAAGTCAAAACTTCTTATTAGGTAGTAGTCGTCAGTTTGTAGGATATGATAGTTCTATTGATATTCAAGTTGTTCAAACGATCGCTCGTCGTGCATTACGATTTTTCCCGAAAATGGACGATTTTAAAATTATTCGCTCGTATACAGGGTTCCGTCCTTTCACAGAAGACCATTTACCAATTGTTTCGGAAGTGGAAGAAATGCCAGGATTTTATATTGCGGCTGGGCATGAAGGTGATGGAATTAGTTTAGCGACTGTAACAGGAAAACTAATTGAAGATATTATTCATGAAAGATCCGAGACAGTTATTCCGACAGAGCCACTACATTTTAATCGTTTTAAAAAGACAACAATCTAATGAATGAAAGAAAATGAATCATTGGCTAGAGGCTTGATTTGTTTCAAAAATTTAGCCAAGATTCGTTTTTTTATTTACACGAATGGTATAGCGCTTACATAAAAAGTGGTAATGTTTTCTATAGGTTGTTATAATACAGCTTATATATAAAAAAGAAATGAGGGATGAAACACATGATAAGGGTATTAAAAATCGGTTTCGCCTTTATGGGGGTTATCGTAGGGGCTGGATTTGCTTCCGGGCAAGAAATTTTACAGTATTTTACAAGTTTTGGAACGCTAGGAACGATTGGAGCAGTCGTTTCAACAGCATTATTCGCTTATTTAGGAATGATTTTAACGAATATCGGAAGCAGATTAAAGGTAGAATCCCATAAGGATGGAATTTACGAAATTAGTGGAAGATGGTTAGGGTATATTGTAGATGCAGTTATTATATTTACACTATTTGGTGTTGGAGTGGTTATGATTGCAGGGGCAGGTTCTACGTTAAATCAACAGTTTGATATGCCAGTCTTTTTAGGTAGTTTACTAATGGTTATTATTGTTGGTGCAGCAATGATGATGAAGTTAGATAAAGTAATTGCAATTATAGCTAGTATTACACCGTTCTTATTATTATTCATTTTAATTATTTCTGTATATAGTTTTACAACGATGGATGGAACATTTAGCGAGTTATCAAAAATTGCTGAACAACAACCAAAGGAATTCCCAAATTGGTTTGTAGCATCTATTAACTATGTTTCGTTCAACATTGCAGTTGGTTGCGGAATGGCTTTACTGACAGGTGGTGCTGAAAAAGATTCTCGTATTGCTGGTCTAGGAGGATTAATTGGGGGTCTCGGTATTGGGGTTATGATTATCCTTGCACACTTAGCAATCTTCTCTCGTATTGAAACAGTTGCAGCATTCGATTTACCGTTATTAAAAATCGTAGAAGAAATTTCGCCAATTTTAGCAATACTTATGGCAATTATTTTATTTGGAATGATCTTTAATACAGGTCTTGGAATGTTCTACGGATTTGTTGCACGATTTTTTGAAATGAACACAAAAAAGGCGAATATTGCTACAGTAATTACTTTAGCAATTGGCTTCGTGTTAAGTTTTGTAGGATTTACAACTCTAGTTTCAAAATTCTACTCATTAATTGGATATTTAGGTTTATTCCTCATCTTCGCATTAATTTACGCACCATTTAAATTGAAGCGAGAAGGGAAGTAAATATACGCATTGAAAATGCCATGTACCATTCGGTCATGGCATTTTTTTATTGGATAATAATCGTATGCAATAAATTAAGAATGAAAAGTATTGTTTTTATTTATTTTATGGTAAAATACTATGATGAATTACGTCGCGTAGGAGGAATTAGTTTTGATTGATAAACGCGTATATATGTTAACGATCATTGCATTTATCGTTGGCATGGTCGAATTAATTATAGGTGGAATATTAGATTTAGTAGCAGATGATTTAGATGTCACGATTGGTACAGCTGGGTTGTTAATTTCCATTTTCTCATTAGTTTTTGGAATTTCGGCTCCGATTTTGCTTGTCGTGTTTGCCAAAACAGAAAGAACAAAGTTAACATTCGTATCTTTGATTATCTTTTTAATTGGAAATATCATTGCAGTGTTTAGTTCTTCGTTTGAGTTACTTATATTATCGCGAGTTGTTTCTGCGGCAAGTGGTTCACTTGTCATTATTTTATGTATTAATTTAGCTTCGAATATAGTCGAGCCAGCATATCGTGGTCGTGCAATTGGATTAGTTGTCATGGGAGTAAGTGGCTCCTTAGTATTAGGCCTTCCAATTGGCGTAATGTTAGGGAATATGTTCGGCTGGAGAGCACCTTTTGTGTTAATTTCTATTTTAACGATTTTATTAATAATCGCAGTTCCAATTTTTATGGAAAAGGTAGCACCGAAACAACCTATTCCTATTCGTAAACAAATTGCGACATTGAAAAATGCAAAAATATCGCTTGCACATGCAACAACATTTTTCTTCCTAGCAGGTCATTTTACATTATATGGCTATTTAACTCCGTATACGAAAGAAGTGTTAGGATTTAGTGGAACGACTATCTCTGTCCTTTACTTTGTTTATGGATTAGCTGCATTTTCCGGGGGAGGACTCGGTGGACTTGCAGCAGATTATTTAGGAAAAAGACGAACAATTTTATCGGTCATTGTCTTGTTGGCAGCAGCTTTATTATTAATCCCAACTGCATCACATGTTGTTTGGGCGTTTTGGATTGTCGTTGTTATATGGGGCATCATGAGCTGGGGTGTGACACCTTCCATTCAAAGTCATTTAATGGAGTTATCACCTGAAACGTCTGATATTCAGCAGAGCTTAAACAATTCGGCCCTTCATTTCGGTATTGCTTTTGGAACGTTCTTCGGTGGATTCGTCGTGAAGTATGCGGGCATTGAACATGTCAGTTATTTTGGAATCATATTTGTCGCATTAGCTTTTGTTTCAGCTACATTATCGACAAGAAACGAAGCACAAAAATTTCGCCGCAAACCAGCACATACACATTCATAAAAAATGCGGGGAATTGAGGGCGTATATTCGTAATTTTATCGTGGGGGTTGGTTTAACTTGCGGAATTAGTTGATATATCCGCAAGTTCCTGTAGAAAATTGCTCCAACTTGCGAAATTACTTGATATATTCGCAAGTTCCCGTAGAAAAGCGCTCCAACTTGCGAAATTATTTGATATATCCGCAAGTTCCTGTAGAAAATTGCTCTAACTTGCGAAATTAGTTGATATATTCGCAAGTTCCCGTAGAAAAGCGCTCCAACTTGCGAAATTATTTGATATATCCGCAAGTTCCTGTAGAAAATTGCTCCAACTTGCGGAATTATTTGATATATCCGCAAGTTCCTGTAGAAAATTGCTCTAACTT
>DXHX01000122.1 GCA_019113205.1 Candidatus Pseudogracilibacillus intestinigallinarum
TATACTCAATAATAAAATAAAAAATATGTGTATAGAATATAAGCTTTGGTGGGAGAGTTTTTTGTGTGAAACGAAAAGATAGAGAGAATTTTCAATTCACTACATGTTTAACACCATTAAAAATGCAAGGAGTAAGGTTTAATGCTAATATAAGTTACATAAATACAGAACTTTTTAATCCTCCATGTCAAGCTAGTGAGAGATATAACCCTAGCGAATGATTATAATGATTTGACTGTGATCATAACCCTTTCGATTTCATTTTTTACAATGTTTTATAACCTGCTATTTGGGAGTTTGATATAAACGAATTGCCATTTAGCTTAGAACTATCATTATTATTTAAATTTAAACATGTATATTATACTTTAGATCAGAAGCGGAGACTTCCAGATTCATTCGCTTAGCCTTGGTTTATGTTCACTTTGTCATAAATAACCTGTCATTTACCTTTATGATCTATTGAATTTGTTGTTTTATGAAGGAGATTATTATGGATGCAAAGGAATTTACGAAGCTTATTAATCAGCTTGAAGAGAAACCTGGGGGCACTTTACGGATTTTTGGAGAATGGTTTGGTAGACCTTATGATAATTACCATAAGATATCAGTATGTACGTATCAAGATAATATATTAAAGATGTCATTTGATACTGGAGAAATGATAAAGCTATGGGAGCCCAGTCATATTGTTTTTAATGCGAATGAGTTGACTATTAAGGGATCTACCTGTGTTGAATTTTTTAGATATGATTACGGAAAACCACGAACGAATAAAAACGTCATTGTAGATAGATACACAAATGATGAGGTAAGTAATCTATCCATAGAGTCTGGACAGATCTATCAAAAAACTATGAAAAAAGGTTATCCAGCTGTGGAACTTCTATAATAGTTAAAATGATTATCGTGGAAGGTGATATTTTTGGTTGATAAAGAAACACAGATAAAGGTATTGCTATATGGAGACCCACTTCGTTTTGCTTGTGAAACGTTAGGGGTTAACAATATGTTAAATCATAATTATTCAGAAGTATTTACGGTTAGTAAAGAAGAAGTATTTGCCTATACTGAAAGTCATGGTATTCCGCAAAGTGCATCATCAAATCAATACCCTTTGGCTGAAGGCTTTCATTATTTTAAGGAAGAAGGCAAATGGTATACTTTTTTTAGGGAGAGGAATATTGTTTACGATGAAAAGATTTTTGCAGATGATGAGCTTGGTAGAAAGTATATCGTTCACACTTTGCTACAATTAGCAGGTACTGGATTATATTGAATGAACTTTCAAAAAAGGTACGTTTGTTTAGTAAATGACATCGATCACATTCATCCAGATATATCCATTTTGTTTATGCTAGAATATTGATATAAAGGGATTGAGATGGATTGGATATTGATAAAATTAGTGTGTAAAACTAAAAACGTAATATACACTCGTATATCAAACCCTTTTTCACATTTGTGGAAGAGGATTTTGTGTTTAAAGAATAGAAAAATGGTAATATATTAAGGAATTAAAGGAGCAGGTGTTTTTAATATGTAAGCGCCAAATAACGCCCAGGAAAAAATACCTGGGTGTTATTTGGCGCTTACTGAACATTATCTTGTTCCGCCACCAGAACCACCGCCAAATGAGCCGCCACCACCGCCAAAGCTAGCCGAACCACCGGCCCCACTATTTCTACTAGAGACAGCATGATTGATTCGATTAGCGTATCTTAATGCCACACTTATGGATCTGTATGAATAATAGACTGATTCTTGCTCGTATTTAGGGTATAATGCTTTAAATTCCTTATAAGCTTCTTTCGTTAATCCTAACATTGCAGCCCAGATCATCAGTTCATCCAAAAGTTTAACATTCACCAGCTCTGGTTCGTTTAAGGATGAGTAATTACCTAAATAATTTTTAAATAAATGTACATGATCTTCAAATTCTTTCATCTTTGGTTTTATATGATTTTTTTTATACGATTCTCCATGAGCTTCAGCTTCTTCTCTTGTCAGAAAACCTTCTTCTTCATACATCGTAAGTGATTTGTCTATTAAATCGCTTTCCCATTTTGAAATAAGTTTTTTATTTCTTTTTGACCAATCTTTAAAGTTTTTTCGTCTTAATATACCATCTTGCGTATCATGTAGAAAAAGATTAAACAGTTCGGCCTCACTATTCGTTAAATCATTCATTTTATTTTGGATAAATTGAAATCCTACTATCTTCTTATTTCTCAAGAAGCTTTTTTTAGAAGTGTAAACGACTTGTATTCTTTCTTCATTGATCCACTTTAAAATAAATGCTGTCAACAGTTGATTTAAATTTGAAAGTTGAAACAATATCAAAGCTCCATAAGCCATGTAAAAATCACCATGATATGGTACTTCGTTGACATGTTTCCCTTTATATTTCTGAAGAAATCTTTGATCGATTATTCGGTTTAAAACTTTTGCTATAATGAAAAGGACAGTTATAATGAAAGAAAAAACTAAAATAATCTTCACTGGGCTACGGCTTATTTTATCATTTGTATAATCGCTTCCTTCAAATGCTTGTTCTTTTATTTCTTCAAAGGTTTGATCGATTATGTCATTTGTTCCAAAATTGCCAGTTGGAAATTCCGTTAGTATCGTAACGAAGTCATTTTTGTGTAAAGGCTTATTACTTTTAGCAACAATTTTTCCATCCTTGAAATGAATATCCCCTTCAAAACCGAATGCCCATATTTTTTCATTTTCCTCAGTTAATGGTTTATCTGTTTCTACGGTTATTGTTACACGCTGTGGTGGAATATTCGTGTCATTATTGACAAATTGCCAAAACATCATCTGACTATCTTCTAATTGTTTGATAAAGTCCGTTACCGTATAACTCAGTTCGTATTCATGCTTACCGTATTCACCAATACCCCAAACTAATTCATAGTGTTCTTTTTCTTCAATTACACCATTTTTAAATGTCTTTTGTTCTTTTGACCAATTTACATCCCAGTCTTCCACAAAATCATACATCTTTCCATCTTCATAAACACTAAAATCAGTAATTGTTGATTTACCCAAATTACCAATTACGATAAAATTCTCTGTTCCTTCCGACAATGTTGCTACCCTTTTT
The DNA here is from genome assembly GCA_019113205.1 of Candidatus Pseudogracilibacillus intestinigallinarum. Classification (GTDB taxonomy): domain Bacteria; phylum Bacillota; class Bacilli; order Bacillales; family Amphibacillaceae; genus Pseudogracilibacillus; species Pseudogracilibacillus intestinigallinarum. Next base: position 3,113 of record DXHX01000122.1, read on the forward strand.
TCCGTTATATTTGCACTACCATCTTCTTCGATAAAAACATGGATATCTAATGCTTCTAATTCATGAGTAGAAGCATACACCTCTTCAAAAGAGAAAATACTAGTAAACAATAATAGTAAAACACTTATTATAAAAAATTTTTGTATCCTCATATCTCAGTCCCAACTTTGTATATGCTATTTAGTATCCGGACTTTTAAAATCTTCTATTCCGTTACTTGCCATCATGTTTATTGAAAGTGTTATTGTCTTAGTGACGTTGACTGGTAGAAACGCAATTGTCCTTACTTTATTTAGGTTAACTCCAATACTTCCATATATTCACTATTTCCATAATTATCCAGTAAGTTTATTATGCTATAATCCATCGTTTTTTTCAATTTTTGTATCACTTCTAAATGCTATGAACATCATACGTTGTCATGTTGGAGTTGGGATTACTTTTCCCGTTTCCATTTTACTGATTGATATATTATCTGGAGCCCCCATAACAGAGTAGGGAAAGGATCATTTGTCCGTCTGAAACTTGCAATGAATCCAGATTTGTTTATATTATCTTTTGCGGTACTTCGCATACGTCTTTCATGAAAGGGACGGACTGCAGGTATTTTCTTCCTTGTTTTTTCAGAAGATCTTCGACTGGCTGCGGTGAAGGGGGCGACTCTCTTCACAAGTCGTAGAAAATGATTGCAGTTTGCGGCTTTTAACTTGCAAAAAACATATATACTTTATACTTTCCCAGATTATTAGTTCGTTTATGTTACACTTTATTCAAGTTATTTGAAATGTAATTTTCAACTAGGTTCTGTACTAAACGTTATATAACGATTACTTTGATTAAAATTGGGATTGTTTCTCGTCATGACAGTCCTCTAAATTATTTTCCTTTTCTAATAGTCAAATCTTTTACTGTTTCGCCTTCAACGAGTTTCGGTTCATAATAGTATTCATTTTTCAAGTTTGGATTCCCTTGTAGTTTTTTAATAATCCAATCGGCTGCATCATGTCCCATCTGTTCCTGTGGATGTGTTAAGGTTGTAAGTTTGACGCTGGAATTTTGGGCCATATAAGAATTATCCTGACCAATAATAGATAAATCATCGGGGACAGAAATATTTAATTGTTTACATACATTTACAACAATAAATCCAACTTCATCGTTATAACAAACAATTGCGGTTAGAAGATGCCTGTTCTCTGTTAAGTAAAATTGTAAATCATGATACAAATCTGACTTTGATTCTGTATCATATGAAAATATTAATTCGGGTTGAAATGACAGCTTTGCTTCGCTAAGTGCTTTGATATAGCCTTTCATACGGAATTTACCTTGTAAATCATCCTTTTTGGATATAATTCCAATTTGTTTATGCCCATTGGTAATCAGCTTTTTTGTAGCCAAATAACTCGATTGAACATCATCAAGGCAAAGATACGGAACATCTAATTCTTCATAATAAGCATTTATCATGATAAATGGTTTATTTTGTTCTTTAAACGATAGATAGTAAGCGATATTTGGATTAAATAAATTACTTTTTGTTGGTTCGATGATTAAGCCATCTACGCCATAGGATAGCATCATTTCCAAAGCCTTTTTTTCCTGATTCACATCATTATTTGTACTGGCTAATAATAATGAATAGTCTTGCTCATTTAACTTACTTTCAATACCTCGAATAATGGATGGAAAAATGTAGTCAGAGATGTAGGTTGTGATAATACCAATCGTTTTATTACCTCGATTACTAGCTTTTGATTGATAATCATCAATGACGTACGTACCAGAACCTTTTTCACTTCTCAAAAACCCTTCATTTGATAAAACTAAAATAGCCTTTCGAACGGTCTGTCTGCTTACATGATATTGTTTCTGTAATTCATATTCTGTGGGGATTTTTTGAAATACTGTATATTCTCCCGAAAGAATTTTACTTTTTATGTCATCCATAATCATTTTATATTTTGGTTTCATACCATTCACTGCCCTTTTTATTCCTTTTCGATTCACTCTAGGTTACTTGGTTATCTGTACATATATTGCCATAGATTTAAGATAAATGAAAGAAATAGATAATAGCTGCAGGAATTTGATGCGTTTCATGAAATGTACATACATAAAAAATATAAATTGACTTTTGTACATACAGCATTTAAACTGAAATTGTAAAGTTAATTAATAAACTGATTTGCAATAAGAGAGCGTCTTCTTCATATTGTGAAATTAATTTCAGGAAGGGGATTAAAGTGAAAACGAAGCAAGCTATAATTCGGGAAGCGATTGCAAATGGCGATACATCTTTAGGTATTGAATTTGGTTCCACTCGTATTAAGGCGGTATTGGTTGACGCGCATTTTGAAACAATAGCTGTTGGAAGCTATGAGTGGGAAAATCGACTGGAAGATGGTTTTTGGACGTACAACTTAGTAGATATTGTTTCTGGATTACAGGCAGCATACAGTGAAATGAGATTACAGGTAGAAAAAGAATACGGCATTACACTACGTACAATTGGTTCGATTGGATTTTCTGCAATGATGCATGGTTATATGGTTTTTGATCATACAGGAGAGCTCCTAGTGCCATTTCGAACGTGGCGTAATACAACGACAAGCGTTGCTGCTGCAAAGTTAACAGAGGTTTTTCAATTTAATATTCCAGAAAGATGGAGTATTGCACATTTGTATCAGGCAGTCTTGAATGATGAAAAGCATGTAAATCGGATTGACTATATTACAACATTAGCTGGATTTATTCACTGGTTACTTTCTGGGAAAAAGGTTCTGGGCATTGGTGAAGCATCAGGAATGTTTCCTATAGATGAATCAACTAAGAATTATCATAAGGCAATGATTAAGCAATTTGATGAATTGATTACAGCATACGACTTACCTTGGACATTAGAAGATATTCTGCCTAAAGTATCCCTTGCAGGAGAAGAAGCTGGGAAATTGACGGAAGTGGGCGCTAAAATGCTAGATCGTTCCCGTAACTTACAACCTGGTATTCCGATTTGTCCGCCAGAGGGAGATGCTGGAACCGGAATGGTTGCAACTAACAGTGTAAGAAAGCGGACAGGAAATGTTTCTGTTGGAACGTCTGTTTTTTCTATGATTGTGTTAGAACAAGAACTATCAAATGTGTATCGTGAAATTGATATGGTTACAACACCAAATGGTAGTCCGGTTGCAATGGTTCATGTGAACAACTGTTCTAGTGATTTGAATGCATGGCTTGGACTATTTCGAGAATACTCAGAAGCAATGGGACATGTAGTAGAAACAAATCAATTATTTGAAGTGATGTTAAATAAGGTTTTGGAAGCGGATGCAGATGGTGGAGGTCTACTCAGTTATGGATATTATTCCGGTGAAAATATCACTGGTTTAGAAGAAGGGCGTCCATTATTTATCCGTTCACCAAAAAGTAATTTTAATTTGGCTAATTTCATGCGAACCCATTTATATACTGCCTTTGGTGCTTTGAAAATAGGGATGGATATTTTGATGAAACAGGAAAATGTTTCAATTGACGGCATCTTGGCTCATGGTGGATTGTTTAAAACACCGGTTGTTGGCCAAAAAATTATTGCTGCTGCAATGAATGTACCGGTTTCTGTGATGGAAACAGCCGGTGATGGAGGAGCTTGGGGAATGGCTATCCTTGCATCTTATATGCGGGATAAGGAGCAAGGCGAGATGTTAGAAGATTATCTGGACAATAAAGTGTTCCAACATACGGATGGCAAGACAATTTATCCCGACCAAATGGATGTGGAAGGCTTTGAAAGATTTATAGAACGATATAAAAAAGGATTGATGATTGAAAAAGCTGCAGTTGAACATTTTATATTATGAACCGTCAGGAGGTAAGGATATGTTGGAAAACCTAAAAGAAGAAGTATTTCAAGCAAATTTGGATTTGCCAAAACACGGTCTTGTGAAATATACATGGGGAAATGCAAGTGCTTTTGATCGGGAACAGGGTCTATTTGTAATCAAGCCAAGTGGTGTGGATTATAGCAAGATGAAGGCAAGTGATATGGTTGTCGTTGATTTAGATGGCAATGTTATAGAAGGTGATTTAAGACCATCATCCGATACTGCTACTCATGCGGTTCTTTATGAACGGTATCCGGAAATTGGTGGTATCGTGCACACCCATTCGACATGGGCAACCGTATGGGCACAAGCAGGATTGGATGTGTCTGCAATGGGTACGACGCACGCGGACACGTTTTACGGTTCTGTACCGTGTGCAAGGTTTTTGACCGAAGAAGAAGTTGGGAATGGATATGAAACAGAAACAGGGAATGTGATTATAGAAACGTTTGAGACACGCGGATTAGACGTATTGGCAGTCCCTGGTGTTCTATTGCATGGACATGCACCATTTACCTGGGGAGAAACGGTGCAAGATGCTGTAATGAATAGTGTAGTCTTAGAAGAAGTTTGCAAAATGAATTTATTTACAAGGCAGTTAAATCTTTTTGCTGAACAATTGCCACAACATATATTAGATAAACATTATTTAAGAAAACATGGTAAAAACGCATATTACGGACAGGAATAAAAAATATATGAGAAATGGAGATGAACACGATGAACACAGTTAAAGAACGAGAATTTTGGTTTGTAGTTGGCGCACAACATTTATATGGCGAAGAAGCGCTTCAAGAAGTCAAAGCGCATGCAAAAAAAATGGTGGATAATTTAAATGAAAGTAATGTGCTTCCATACCCTGTTAAATTACAAGAACTCGCAGTAACTGCAGATAAAATTACTAGTTTAATGAAAGAAATAAATTATCGCGACGAAGTTACTGGCGTCATTACTTGGATGCACACATTCTCACCAGCCAAAATGTGGATCCGTGGCACGAAATTATTACAAAAACCATTGCTTCATTTGGCTACACAATTTAATGAAAGTATCCCATGGTCGACTATTGACATGGACTTTATGAATTTAAATCAATCTGCGCATGGGGATCGCGAATATGGCTTTATTAATGCACGTTTAAATAAACAGAATAAAGTGGTTGTCGGTTATTGGGAACGACCTGAAGTGAAACAGGAAATTGCGGATTGGATGGATGTTGCAGTAGCATATAATGAAAGTTTTCATATTAAAGTGGCACGTTTTGGTGATAATATGCGAAATGTTGCTGTTACAGATGGGGATAAAATTGAGGCACAAATTCAATTTGGATGGACCGTAGATTACTTTGCGATTGGTGATCTTGTTCAGTATGTTAATGCCGTTACAAAAGAGGAAATTGATGCTTTATTTAAAGAATATGAAACATTGTATGATTTTGACTATGGTGATTATAGCAAAGAGGATTGGGAAGCAACTGTCCGGGTTCAAGCAAGTTATGAAATTGCAATCAAACGTTTCTTAGATGAAGGTGGATACACAGCCTTTACGTCTAACTTTGAAGACTTATATGGTATGAAGCAGCTTCCTGGTCTTGCAGTTCAGCGATTAATGGCACAGGGCTACGGTTTTGCCGGAGAAGGAGACTGGAAAACAGCTGCCTTGGACCGTTTGCTCAAAGTAATGAGCCACAACAAATCAACAGGATTTATGGAAGATTACACATATGAATTGGCTTCGGGCAAAGAATCTATTTTGCAATCTCATATGCTAGAGGTGGATCCGACTTTAGCAGTCAATAAGCCAAAGATTATTGTTTCTCCTTTAGGGATTGGTGACAGAGAAGACCCTGCCCGTCTGGTTTTTGATGGGAAAGCAGGAGACGGCGTTGTCGTTTCCATGGCAGACTTTGGAACACATTTCAAACTCTTGATTAATGAAGTATCAGCATTCGAGCCAACAGAGGAAGCGCCTAACTTACCAGTAGCCCGTGTATTATGGAAAGTAATGCCTAACTTCCATGATGGGGTAAAAGCGTGGATTGAAAATGGTGGTGGACATCATACAGTTGTTTCTCTCAATCTATCAACAGAACAAATTATCGCCTATGCGAATCTCGTTGATTTAGAATATGTCGTCATTAAATAATTGTTGGTCCCTTGGGAAAGTATATACTTTCCCAAGGGATATCTGTCAACTAGTGAACAATCCATATGAAGCATAGTTGTTTATTAGATATGTAAACGTTTGAGAAAACGATTTCTCGCATTAATTGTATTACATTGTTAGGAGGAATTCATTATGAAGGAAAAGAAAGTCTCCAGCCGTTTTATATATTTCTTTGGAGCCTTTGGTGGAATATTATTCGGTTATGATATAGGAGTTATGACAGGTGCGTTACCGTTTTTGCAACAAGATTGGAATCTTGAAAACGCTGCCATTATCGGCTGGGTAACCTCCTCAATTATGTTAGGGGCCATTTTTGGTGGGGCTTTATCTGGTCAGCTTTCTGATCGTCTAGGTAGAAGAAAAATGATATTAATCTCGGCAATCATATTTGTAGTTGGATCTGTATTATCAGGAATTGCTCCACCTAATGGGCATATCTTTTTAATTGTTGTTCGTATTTTCTTAGGTATGGCAGTCGGTGCAGCATCAGCACTTGTACCTGCTTATATGTCAGAAATGGCTCCAGCGCATTTACGCGGACGCCTATCTGGTATCAACCAAACCATGATTGTTTCTGGTATGTTGCTTTCTTATATTGTTGACTATTTATTAAGTGGGCTTTCAACAACGATGGCTTGGCGGTCTATGTTAACGATGGCAGCAGTACCAGCAGTTATCCTGTTTATTGGTGTTTTGAAATTACCTGAATCTCCGCGTTTTCTCATTAAAAATAATAAATTAGAGGAAGCTAGGAAAGTATTAAGCTATATCCGACCAGTGGACAAGATAGATTCTGAAATTAAACAAATTCAAGAGATGGCCAAGCGAGAGAAACTAGCCAATCAACAAACTTCATGGGTTTCATTATTTACTGGTAAATACCGTTACTTAGTAATCGCAGGAGTGGGTGTTGCAGCATTTCAGCAATTCCAAGGTGCAAATGCCATATTCTACTACATTCCTCTAATTGTTGAAAAAGCGACGGGAAATGCAGCTAGTTCCGCTTTGTTATGGCCAATCATTCAAGGTGTTATTCTAGTGCTAGGTTCTTTATTATTTATCTTAATTGCGGATAAATTTAAACGTCGGACACTGTTAACGCTAGGTGGTACAGTTATGGGGTTATCGTTTATACTGCCGGCAATCTTAAATATCTTGATTCCAGATGCGAATCCAATGATGATTGTTGTGTTTTTAAGTATATATGTTGCCTTTTATTCCTTTACTTGGGCACCACTAACATGGGTTATTGTTGGTGAGATATTCCCATTAATGATACGCGGGCGCGCATCGGGGTTGGCTTCATCCTTTAACTGGCTTGGTTCGTTCTTAGTTGGATTGCTTTTCCCAATTATGACTGCCTCTATGTCTCAAGAAGCAGTGTTTGCTATCTTTGGTATTATTTGTTTACTGGGAGTGCTATTTATTCGTGTTCGTGTTCCGGAAACACGAGGCTATACTTTAGAAGAAATTGAAAGATTTGGTGAAAGCAAGGAAATCAACCGGGCTGGTGCCTAATTTGTAATGGAATAATCCTATTTGTGGGGTGGGTTCATATCCGCCCTTTTTTTATGCTTAAAAAGATATTCAATAAATTTACAATATTTTAACAGTAATCATACAACTCCTTCATTATTGTCTCCTAAAGGAACTTACCAAACTTGGCTGGACTGTGTCTCGCCGTCGTATTAGTCGAATCATGAAAGAAGAGGGGCTTGTATCTAAGTACACTGTAGCTCAATTTAAACCAACAAAATCAACCTGTAATGAATCTGAAGTTGGAAATGTATTGAATCGTGAATTTGATCAGGACCAAGAATTAAAGGTAGTTGTCAGTGATTTAACCTATGTTCGTGTAGATAAGAAGTGGCATTACATCTGCATTTTGGTAGACCTATACAATCGTGAAATCATCGGCTATAGTGCTGATCCTAATAAGACTGTAGCATTAGTTCAGCGTGCCTTTACATCTGTCCCATACAATCTAAATCGACTTGAAATATTTCACACAGATCGTGGTAATGAGTGTAAGAATCAACTCTTTGACGAAGCACTGGAAGTTTTCGGAATTGAACGATCTTTAAGTGAAAAAGGTTCACCTTACGATAATGCCGTCGCTGAAGCAATGTTTAAGACCATCAAAACAGAATTTGTCAATGGTACCAATTTCCTTTGCCAACAAGCACTTGACCTTGAACTTTTCGATTATGTTCATTGGTTTAACAATATTCGAATTCATGGATCACTAGATTATTTAACACCAGTAGAATATAAGTTGATGCACTCTTAAAAATTTGTCCAGTTTAGCGTTGACATCCCAATAGAACCAATAAACAGGGTATAAAATCACAGATTTTATACCCTGTCTTCATGTTTTAGATAGAATCTTTTAAAATTCTATTAATCAAGAATCGTAACATCGACTGTTTTTACGCCCCAGTTATAGGCATCTGATTTTGTTGGTACGTGAACATCAATTTTATTTCCTTTAATTGCGCCACCAATATCACCTGCAATCGCATTACCATAGCCTTCAACATGTACTTTCGACCCTAAAGGTATGACAGATGGATCTACGGCAATTACTTTTTTATTTCGGTCTGCATTTAAGTCAATTCCTGTTGATGTGATGCCTGAACATCCTTCACATTCAGCAGTATATGCAGTTGCAGTGACAGAGATTGTCTCTCCTTGTTGTTCAGAAGATGACGCTTGAGCTGGTGCTGATGTATTTTTTTCTTTTGACGTATCACTTTCTTTTACATTAGTTTTACTATCAGTAGGTATTTTTAATTCTTGTCCAACGATAATTAATGTGCTAGAAAGATCGTTCCAGTCTTTAATTTCATCAACCGTCACATTAAATGTGTTACTAATACCAGTTAATGTATCACCTTTATTGACTGTATATGTTTCTACTACTGGTTTTTCTTCTCCAGTATGTATTTTTTGACCAGGCTTTATCGTGATAGACTCCAAGTTATTAATATTAATTAAATGCTGTACGGATGTTTGATGTTCTTGAGCAATTCCCCAAAGTGTATCTCGTTCCTGCACCTCATATTCTTCTGCTGAAACATTAATTGTAGCTGTCCCTGTAAAAACAATTCCTGCTGTTGCAATAGCTACTACTAACTTTTTCATCAAAAAATCCCTCCTTATTTACTAACAAAAGTTATCATAGCATACAAGGAGACAGCTTTCAGTAACAGGGAGATTAATTGTTTATTACATGATTTGCTAGTAATCATCGTTATATGACAAAGTAGATAGATTGAAGGAAAGAATTTAGAATAATAACCTTTGATGAACTTAACGGCTATAAAGGTTTAGCAGGAAAGAATGATAAGTGGACCGTATTACAAATATATTTCAATGTATTGTGATAGTAATCTTATGTTTAGCTGATTGTCCTATGAAATAGAAAGACGAAAATGATAAGCTTTTCTTTAAATGGCACACTATTTAAGGCTTTTTTGTATAGATGACAATTAATATTTAGTACCTATGAAATAATGGAAAAGACAATCCTTATTCTTTGTTTCCATCAAATTGCTATTCAAATTGAATGGAGATGGAGTGCAGAATGTGACTAAAAAAATTGACTGTTTTAGAAAATGAGGAAGTTTTTTTAAAAATTTGTTAAGATATGTTGTAAATAATTTCCACTCTCAAATAAAAGTTGAGAGTGGGACAAATATTTTACAAAGGGAGGAAATTACCGATGATGAAAAAAATGGGATGTATGTTTGTGGTTCTTATTATGACTTTATTGGTAACTGCCTGTACGAATAAGGAATATGAGGAAGCAATGGAAAAGGGAGAAAGTGCAGTTATGGAGGAAGAATATAAAGAGGCAACGATTTATTTTGAAAAAGCATTAGATGAAAAAGAAGACGATGAAACTGCTTATACATATTTAAAACAAACGGAAACATTTATGAGTGCGACAGAAGCATTTGAAGATAACATAAAAGAATCAAAAGAGTTATTTTCGGAAGTGACAGACGAAGAAGATGGATTGCCGGAACTTGTAGACCGTGCAAAAGAAGAATTAGAACTTATCGAAGGTATGGAAGTTACTCATGAAGATATGGAAATTACGCTTGCAGAGGCGAATGAAAAAAGCAATGAAGGAAAGCTTGATGAAGCCTTAACTTTAATCGAATCGATGGAAGAAGAGGATCTCAGTCATAATCATTTTTCGTCCTTAACTAAGGATATGGAAACATTAAAGGGTGAAATTAAAACATTAAAAAAGACGAAAAAAGAAGCGGGAGAAGCACTTGAAAAGGCCAAGTCGTTAGAAAAAGAGAAAAAATATGAAGAGGGCATAGAGGTAATTAATCATGTTTTAAAGAAAGACTTCGAACATGATAGCCTACAAACGTTAAAAAAGAATCTTGATACACAGAAAGAGAAAATAAACAAAGCACATGAAAAACAAGTTGCAGCAGAAGAAGCGAAGGAAAAGGAAGCTGCCATGATTCAAAACATATATGGTTACTGGACTAATTATAGAACTGATGAAAATCGTAGTGTTGGAGTACAAGTAATGAAGTTTACAGAGACAGAGTATATATGGGCGATAACTCAATCTGGTTCGATGGACTATGCGGAAATATCTTTAACGGAAGCAGATCTAGAAGATAAGATTGTACAAGGTCAAGCATCTGATGCGGAATTTTTTACGATTGATGTCATAAAAGAGGGTGAAATTAAAATAGGCGATGTGACATATAGAAAAGTTAGTAAAGATGAAATGAAAGAAGTTATTGGTGGGGATGAATATGTGGATGAATTTTTTGAACTTGTAAAAGAAGGTGCGTAAATAGAGTTCCCTTAAATTAGATGAGATATTATTTTTGGTTAAATGTTATAAGTGATAAAATATAATTAGAAACCGAGCTAAGTCTTACGGGATTTAGCTCCATTCCTAATTAAGTCTATTCTACAATCGCATCTGACCATGTTAGCTATTTAAAATTTATTTCCTCTACATCCGGTTCATTACCATTTCCATCAAGAATAACATTCGCTTCTGTATCATTTTTCCACTCTACCAATATTCTATCGGGTGAGGGCAATATATTCTGTTTAATAATATATCGATTATTATATTTAACTTTAAGAATTGGATCAGGAAATTCATCAATTTGAAAAAACTCAATTCTGTTTTGCTCATTCGGGGACTCACTAGTCATGATTAGAGTTTCTTTAGGTGTAGTGACATAACCCCAAAAAATCCAAGCACTTAATAAGATTACTAAGATTCCAAAAACAATTGTCCCGAAACATCCAAGTATAGCTAAAGTTTTTGTTTTTTGTGCGGTCAATCGATTTTTAATTTCGATGTCGGGATCACTTAAGTGCATGTCACTTCCAACCTTTCCTACATTATGCCTTATTTTCAGAATTTTTATTAAAGAAATTTGATGCAATAATTGTTATTATTCCAACAATAATCAATGAAAATGAAATTGATTCAAGGAACGCAGGAGTACCTACTAACCCCATTGTCTTGTTAAAAATTACCCCGATGACAAAAAAGGTAAAACCTATGATTAGCATTACTTTTCCGGCCTTATTCTTATCTGATAACACAATAACACCTAATTTTTATTGGGTTTTAATGAAATATCATCTAATTGTATATTAGGGTTTACAATTAGCAATGAGTTTATAAATTCACTTTCACTTTTTGGTGATATATTTATCACATCATACTTACCAAATAGAATCTCCAGCCTATCAACAGATAGTGCAGGCGCTATAAATGGATTATTTGTTCTACGAATTTTTTTGATTTCTTTAATTTTTATTTTACAGTTTAAAGGACCATGTCGTACCTTTAGAAACTTTCCTTCAATCCTATAACCTGTTCCAAACCAAATCCATAATAACAAGGTTAGAATCAATGCACTTATAATATATCCGGGAATACTCTTATAGGTGACTAATTGCCGACCAATAGGTTCTCCGCCAAAAATATAAATCAAAATAATAAGGAGTATAATACCCCAAATTATGAAGGAAAACCAAATATCTTTCTTAGATGAAAAATACAATTTAAATTATCCCCCCTAGCGCTTGTTCTGCAAATGGCTCATTTACTGATTATCATTTTCTTACTTAAAGTTTAACATAAAAATATTTTTTCAAAGATTGATAGCAAAATGCACTACGAAATACAGTGCTAAGTTGTACTATAAATTGTTTTAACTTGATATATTGCAAGATTCAGTAGAAATCGAAAAAGGTTTACTGTATTTCACAGACCTTATGTCTCTTATACTTGATAAGTACATAAAGCACATACCAAAAAAGCAACCGTACTTTTACCATTTTTATCGCATAATAATATTCCATAAGGAAAAAAAGAAAGTCTTCAATACAAAGTACTGTAATCGTATTAATTGCTATGTATCTAAAGTAATCATTTTTGTTTTGTTATTATACCTAAGAGCTGCCCATACCTGAAGCCTTTGAAAAGTTATTTTGTCAAAAAATTATTAAGACATAACACATCCTTGTTTATTATTTATAACTTGTTACCTTGCAGTACCGCCATATTTTTGAATATTTCTATCTTTAACATTTTTTGTTTTTCATCAGGATGTTTTACAAACACAATTATTATTGGATATTCCGACTTTTTTATCTCCAATCGCACAATTTATGGTTTAGTTTCTTTTTTTATTTGATACAATGGATTTTATAAATTTGATAGATTCAGGATTGAGTGATTTATTTAAATATTTATAATTAGATTTTCCCATCTTTCATTCCATTTCTTACTATTAATACGTTCAACATATGTTGGATAAAGCTGTTTGTTATTTTTAAAAAAAGGTGTAGGGTTAACTCTTAATTCAAACAAATCTTGTAAACCGTAAGGAGCCATTATTTCGACTTGTTTATTACATATTCTTATAGCTATTGCTGTTGAAGTCTCAGGGAAATGGGCAACTCCATCATAAGAAGAAACGAACGGTTCAAAGCCACTTATTAAATGCATACGCGCTTGATTTTTCACTGACCAAGGTTGATTTGGTAATAAGATATCTAATTCTTTTTCTAACTGCTTTTCTTTTTTAATAGAAATATCCGTAGTGTCAAAGTATATAATGTCTATATCATTTAAAGGAGTTGATAAATTGTGTGAAATATCCCAAACTTTATTCCTAATAAATCCAGCACACACCCAGGCATCCTTCAAATTTAACTTTTCTACTACTTGTAGAATGGACATCATATTAACATCATTTTTTACAATCTCTTTTAATTTATTTTCATAATTAATCATAAAATCCCTTTTCATTCCCGTTTATTATTTGTATCACTGAAGGACTTTTTGAATGTTTAGTATATCATAGGGAAAGTGGCTATTGGATTAAATGACTCCCTAATTTATATTTTTAATAATTTTTTTATTAAATTGTTTTCGAATATCGCAATTCTAATTTCTAAACATAGAAGTCATCTGTGGACGATAGCCATTCAAACTACATTCAATATATGAAGTAATATTTTATGTTAAAATATACACGAATATGATATCCGGCAAACAAGCTATTTTGAAAAATAAGTATTCACGATAATGCATAAAACAATTTTTTGTAAACGCCAATAAAATTGAAACATATAGGAGTGAGAACACAACGTGCAATATGATGTAAATAATTCTGAAGAATATTTAGAGTTGCTTGAGGACGATTGGCGAAAAGAGAAACTTCTCGTGATTCGACAAATGATTTTTACATATGCACCTGAATTGGAAGAGGTGATTCGCTATAAAATGTTGAATTACGGTAAAAATGATGAGTATATCTTTGCGTTAAATGCGCAAAAACATTATGTAAGTCTCTATGTTGGCACAATAGATAAGATAGAAAATGCAGCAACTTTATTAGATGGCTATAACTGTGGAAAAGGTTGCATTCGTATTAAAAAATCGATAAAAATGGAAGATACAGGGTTGGAACAATTTATTCATAAAACCATTGATATGTGGCGTGCGGGAGAAGACACCACTTGTTAATGTGGCATGAATATTATCACGAGTAAACGTTGTTTCTTTCTTAGATAAGTTATGGAGCGAAAAATTATGTCTTCAAGAATCGGGTGCGATTGTGTCGAGTATGATTTATATTGGTCAATTTTTATCACCAGTTGTACTAGATAGTATTAGTCAATTGGCAAATCAGCCATCAATTCGTTTTCAATATGGTGTCATTGCTGTAAGTATGGTTGTGGCATTTGTAGTTGCCTTCTTGATAAAATCGTTCCAATCAAATAGGAATAAACAAAATTTTGCCTAATTATTATGGAATTGGCTTATTTTATTAAAAATAAACCAATTATGTTCATAGACAGCAAAAGGGAGCTAAATCTGTTTCGATTTAGTTCCCTTTTATAGTCGATACAATTGTTGCACAGAGATTTATCTTATAATTAAAAAAGAAATTCTTCTTTATTGCTTAAATGCATTATAAATGGGCTAAGTGAAATAACTATAATGAATAGAACAGGAAACAAACTTAACAACATCACTATCGGAATATCAAAAAATATATTTAATAATAGTGGTAATAGGACAATCGAGTTTAATATACTTGTTCTCTTTTTTGATTTCTGTGTTTGATATTGCTTTTCTCCACAATAGGGGCATTTCATTCCTGTATCCAAAGTAAACATCTTTTTAACAGTTTGCTTCCAACTCCAATTATTACGACAATTTTTACAAATCGGCATTTCATTCTCCTTATAACTATATCTTCCATAATCTAGCCCTATAATCATATGGTTTTTCTTAATAATCAGTATAACATAAAGAAATTTTGTTATTTGCAAAAGCTATTTCTCTTAATTAATCTATTTAGTTTGTCTATTAGCTAAAGAAAACAAATAGTATAATAAGTATTAGTAATAATGTAAGAATAATTATACCAGTACCTTTCCAACTTAAACTACCGACTAAATCAGAAAGATTGCTACCGTGTATGCTACTTGACGGTTGGTTTAATTCATCTTTCCTCAACCTTTCTCTTTTGTTTTCAGGAGTTTCATTATCTTTAGTCATTTTATTCCTCCTAAATATTAAGTGTTGAATTTAGCTCGTTTATCGAATAGTTTTTCTTGCAATTAGTATAGCATAAAAAAGTGAAGTCCCTTTTTATTGAGAGGAAAAGAGACATCACTTTTATTAGTAGTAACGCTGTTACAAAACGATTCAGTATGATGAAATTGTTTTTATATATCTATTTTACATTACAGAAATATGCACAACTTAATAAGAAGACAATATCAATCATTTATTGTACACAGCTATATATCCTCTATATTGCACAATCATTTTCAAATACTTGAGATAATTTGCTATACACTTTATCTCACTTTATAAATTTTCCGCTTTTTTCTCTCTATATTTTCGAGGTGTCATATGGAATCCTTCTTTAAATTTCTCGATAAAATAACTCACACTAGTAAATCCGCTATCAAGTGCAACTTCTGTTATCGTACTGCTAGTTCCAATTAATAAATCTATGCTACGCTCCAGTCGATAGTCAAGAATGTATTTGAATGGGGTTCGGCCTACATGTCGTTTGAAAATCCGAATCGTTTCAGCTCGGCTTAAGTGAGTTAGTTCAGCTAATGTTTCTAATTTTATCTGTTCTTGAAAATGGGTATGAATGTATTCTAAAATAATTTTCACACGGTGATCGTAAATCGGATGGCTATGATTAGAGTGAAGTGTTACCTCTGGAAGAAGTTCGTGTAAACAAAATAAATATTGCATCGTCATAATGAGCTCATAACCATTTTCATGTTTATTATATGTATCATAGCTTGAGTCTATCGCTTGAATGATACGGAGATGTCTCTCGTTAGAACGATTTAGTATTACAAATGGCGTGTTCGTTTCTTGGATGAAGGGAAGGATATATTTATGATGGATATGTTTATCAAATAATGAAATCCCTATATTCCAGCAAATATATGTAGCGTTTTCTGTTTTTGCATGCATTTCATGGACAATTCCAGAATTGATAAAGAAGCCAGAGCCTTCCGGAATGATTATTTTTTCCCCGAGAATCCGGAGTTCTATTGTGCCACGTTTTACAATCGTAAATTGTAATTCCTCATGCCAATGTAATGGAATATATCCTAAAATTGTCTTTGATATATTCATATATTCTATTATTTGTAACCATGCTGGTTCCCGATAAGGAATAATTTCTTCGTTTAAGGAGTTTAAAGTAATATCTCTCGTTTGCAATTATATCACCTCAATATTTATATATTTTTGCATCATTTTTCGATATAATTAAGGGTTTTTTTAGATTATAGTATTCATATCTTAATATTATAGGTGATATAGAATGAAGAATACAAACAAACGTATGACAGGAATTGTTTTTGTGCTTTTAGGGGCAAGTTTCTGGGGAATAGGTGGTACCGCTTCGGATTATTTATTTGCGAACGCAGGTATTAATGTGAATTGGTTTGTGTCCGCCAGACTTGTCATTAGTGGCTTGTTATTACTAGGAATTCAAATGGTCCTTGCAGGCAAACGTGCAGTTTTTACCATTTGGAAAGATTCAACTAGTAGGTTGCCGCTTATTATCTTTAGTTTGTTCGGAATGTTGCTCGTACAATATTCATTTATGGCTTCGATTGATGCCGGGAACGCTGCAATCGCTACATTACTACAATATTTAGCTCCCATTTATATTTTATTATGGTTAATTTTTAAAGGGTATCAAAAATTACAGCTCTCGGATGTAACAGTAATTTTCATTACAATGATAGGTACTTTACTTTTATTAACAAACGGTTCATTTAAGGGATTTTCGGTATCAAGTGTTGCACTTATTTGGGGGATTATATCTGGAATATCGTTAGCATTTTACACATTATATGCTCCTAAATTACTGGATCATTATTCTTCCGTTACTGTTGTTGGGTGGGCGATGCTAATTTCAGGTTTATGTATGAATATGATACATCCAGTTTGGAAAGTTGAGGTTCAAGATTGGTCGCTTATAACGATGTTAGTCTTAGCTTTTACGATTCTTTTTGGTACGACAATTGCTTTTTGGATGTTTATTAAGAGTTTGGAATACTTAGAAGCGAAGGAGACAACCTTATTAGGAACAGTTGAACCGTTAACTGCTGTAATAAGTAGTGTGATTTGGCTAAATTTACCATTTGGTTTGTTGCAAGTCGTTGGGATGATACTAATTTTATTAATGGTCGTTTATTTGTCATTAGCGAGGAAATAATAATTGTTTCGTTAAAATGAAGATATATTATGAAAAAGGAATATGCCGACTCTAATAAGCAATAAAGTTCTATTTTCCTGGGACGCTAGTAATTGTGATGTATTGCCGACCTTATATTGTATTAATTTTTTGAGAAATATTGCATCTAACTTAAAAAGAGGGGACTGGGATAATAAAACATGTAAGGTTCGAACACGAATACTGACTTGACGAGCTAAAATTTGTATTCGTGTTTTACTGTTTCTTATTCCCAACCCCTATTATAATTCGTTAAATATGTAGTTGACATTCCATCGGTATGGCATTAATAAACTGTCCAATCCTAATCCTTACGATACCAAGTGAAAAGATGAATAATCTATCAAAAGGAACCCTATAAAGCGATCCACATATTTTACCCGACTTGCACTGGTTTACGTGTAATTTTCACCTCGTAATAGGATATTTTATTTTCTAAAATATAGTCAGGCTTGCCACCTTTATGTTGGTGTGCTTCTTTAAAAGCATCGCTAGCTGTCCAATTTTTAAATGCTTCATCTGATTCCCAGCGAGTGCTAATTGTTACTTCGTCATAATCGTCTAATTTTTCCGTATTAAGTACTTCTAAGCCTAAAAATCCTTCCATCGACTCGATTTTTCCTTCTTTATCGAAACGATTAATTAATTTATATCCTTCTCCTTTTTTAATTTTTGCTGTATTTGTAACAATGATCATGTTTTACTCCCCCTATATCATTATAATTGAAAATGATTATCAATTAACTACATCATAATGCGAATGAGAATCATTGTCAACTGTAATTGTAATAATTTTGCCACAATTATCGAAAGAACTTAAACATGCATTTTAAATACTTCATTTAATTTTTAAAAACAGGTATAATAGAAATAGTGAAATGGATACGTAAGGAGGAATAGATAATGTCGAACCCACAGTTACGTTTAATATATGATGAAATTGGCGCAGAAAAAATTAAGGAAATAGTCAATGCATTTTATCCAAAAGTATATGCAGATCCAGATCTGATTCCAATATTTGATGAAGTAGAAATGCCCGAAATAATGCGAAAACAGCAATTGTTTTTAACACAATTTACAGGGGGGCCAGCACTATTTAGTATGGAATTTGGTGCTCCACGTATGCGTTTCCGTCATTTGCCACATGAAATTACACCGACGAGGGCAAGGGCGTGGCTTCGTTGTATGAAAGAGGCGTTTATAGAAGTTGGTATTTGGGATGAACCTGTAGGACAAGAATTTTATCAGCGATTAATGCAAGTTGCCGCTGTCATGGTAAATACGGAAGAAGCTTAAATAAAAACGATTTTCCGAGGTAGGATGATTCAACCTTAGAAAATCGTTTTAATTTATTTATTCGTCCACTGGCATATCCATCCAGTCTTTTCCATCGATTGTCCTAGTGACGAGCATGCTTGCGACTGTATCTCCTGTAGCATTTACCATCGTTGCAGGTGGATCGACGACAACACCGATTGCCGAAATAATTGGCATTGCTTGGATTGGTAGACCATATAATGTAATAATCATTAATTCACCTAAAAAACCGCCACCAGGAATTCCGCTCATGACAATTCCAGATAATAAACAAATTCCGATAGCAATTAAAAATGTACTAATCCCTGAAAAGTCCATATTAAAAACACTAAAAACGAATGCAATCTTTAACATTGCGGATAAACAAGAACCGTCCATATGAATAGTTGCGCCTAAAGGAATAACGGTTTCACGCACATCTTTAGGGACACCGATTTTTTTCGCTGCTTGTAAATTAACAGGAATTGCTGCAACACTACTTCCAGTTCCGAGTGATGTCACAGCAGGACTAAGAATGTTTTTCCAAAAGGCTGCTACACCTCTTTTTCCACCGGCTAAAAATGCATATAACGTAAATCCGATGAAGAAATAAAGTATGGCAACAGGATAATAAATGATAATAGCTTTTGCATAATCTCCTAATAAAGTCGTTCCAAATTCACCAACTAATGCTGCAAAATAGGCACCTAATCCAATTGGAGCATAATACATAATAATTTGTACGAGTTTCATAAATACTTCTGAACCACTTGTTAAAAATGTTGCGAAAGTTTTCCCTTGTTGTCCAGCAAGACCTGTTGCCAAACCAACTAATACAGCAAAAATAATTAATACTAACATATTGGATCTAGAAAATAAATCTACAAAGTCTGGTACAGTAAATGTTTGTACGAGTTGGTCAGCTAACGATATTTCTTCGATTTCTTCAGGTGTTTCGGTTGGGAAATTCGAACTCGAAATAGGCGAGAAGATAACGGTGAAAAATAACATGAAAATGGATGCAATAATACCAGTAATAAAGAATATCGTTATCATACTTCCCATAATTTTTCCGAGTCTTCGCATGCTGTCCATTCCTGCAATAGAAGAAGAAATGGAGAAAAAGACTAGTGGTACAACGACCATAAATAATAAGTTAATAAATATGTCTCCTAAAGGCTTAATGACATTTGCTTTTTCGCCAAAAACTAGTCCGATAATAGAGCCGATAATGATAGAAATAAGTAAAATGATTGGAAAACGATATGCTTTTAATTTGCTTATCATTTCATATCCCTCCTCATATAGTGGTTGTTCCTTGAAATGCAGTGAAAACTTTTCCAGTTAATGTAATGTTAGAGATCATCGTATCTTTCACTTGGAAGTGTATATGTACGATTCCACCTTTCATTTCTACTGTTGTCGGTCCTTTTTTATGTTGGAAAAGTTGAGCGATAATTGCACTAGCCGTTGCGCCCGTGCCACAAGCAAGTGTTTCTTCTTCCACACCGCGTTCATATGTACGGATGTACATATGATTGTCCGTTCGTTTTACGACATTGACATTTGTTCCATTTGGAAAATAGTTTGTCATGTAGCGGATTTTTTCACCGAATAAGTGAAAATCTTCCTCTGTTGCATCATACATTGCGTCATCGAATAGTACAACATGTGGTACACCGACAGTGATACTATACATTGTTCGGTTCATTAAGTTATAGGGAGAAACAGTTTGTAAGGAAACGTTCGGAAATGCAATACTAATTTCGTCATTCGATTCAATCGTACCTTCATATATTTCACCCATTGTTTCAAAGATAGCTTTTTCTTTACAGGCGCCAATATGATAAGCGAATTTCATCGTACATCTTGCGCCATTGCCACACATTTCAACTTCGGATCCATCACGATTAAAGTACCGCATCGAAAAATGTGCTTGATCACTTTCTTCTAATAAAATTAATCCGTTTGCACCGATATGTAATTTGCGTGTACAAAGTGTACGCACGATAGAAGGAAGTTTATCTTCTTGTAAAAAAGGCTGACGATGATCAATCATAATAAAGTCATTTCCAGCGCCATGCATTTTTGTAAATGAAATGTTCATCTTTTGCTAGCTCCTTTCATTATTCATTGTACAGCGTTTAAAAAAATCATACAATACGATAATAGTCCGACTTTCATAGTTTTACTTTATTAATTTCTGAAAATTCGTTACTATTATTCATGTTTCATATTTTAAAGGGGGAAAGAAAATGAAAGTTTTAAAAAGAATTAGTACAGTAGCAGAAAATACGTTTGCTATTTGGATTATTATATTTGCGACACTTGCATTTTTTATGCCAAATGGATTTAGTTGGATCGCACCACATATTTCCTTATTACTCGGAATCATTATGTTCGGAATGGGTTTAACATTAACGACAGATGATTTTAAACGTGTGGTGAAGGCGCCGAAAAGTGTTCTATTTGGAGTGGTAGCACAATATACGATTATGCCGGCAATCGCTTTTGGTCTGGCAACCGTGTTTAAATTACCACCTGAGATCGCAGTCGGTGTTATTTTAGTCGGTTGTTGTCCAGGTGGAACTGCTTCGAATGTTATGACATATTTAGCGAAGGGAAATACAGCATTATCTATTACGATTACTGCTATATCCACACTTTTAGCTCCAATTTTAACACCGTCTTTAACATTATTACTTGCAAGTAAATGGTTACCGGTTTCTATGAGTGCTATGTTTATGTCCATTGTTCAAGTGATTTTAATTCCGATTGCACTAGGATTTATACTTCGATTACTGTTCGCTAAACAAGTAGATAAAGTGACATCTGTTTTACCACTCGTATCTGTTATAGGTATTGTAGCAGTAGCGGCTGCGGTTGTTTCCGTAAATACAGAAAATATTGCAACGACAGGGTTACTCATTTTTACCATTGTTATTTTACATAATGTATTAGGGCTACTTATCGGATTTACGATTGCGAAAGTATTAAAATTAACGTATGAAGATCAAAAGGCAATTTCAATTGAAGTTGGAATGCAAAACTCTGGTCTCGGTTCTACTTTAGCCATTGCACATTTTGAGCCGATTGCTGCAGTGCCGAGTGCTATTTTTAGTGTATGGCATAATATATCAGGACCACTTCTAGCAACTTGGTGGGGCAAAGGAAAAAAGTAATTTCGTCATATGTTTTTATAAAAATTTATGACAAGACATATGGAAACATATATAATAAAGAAAACTTGGTTTATTTATATGAGCCCAATCGTAAGGAGTGGATGTAACATGATTGATGAAACAAAACAGTCATTAACGATAGAGGAAAGAACAAATTTAGTGCAAGTGTTAGAGGAACGTTTTGAGAATCATTCATATAGACATGAAACGGTCACGTGGGAGGATGTCGAACAAAAACTGACAGATGACATATTGCTTTCTTTATATTGGATGGAGGAAACTGGTGGGGAACCAGATGTTATTTTATTCGAAGAAGGGCTCGGCTATGTCGATTGTGTGAAAGAAACACCAGAAGGACGACGTAGTGTTTGTTATGATGATGAAGCATTACAAAAAAGAAAGAAGTATAAACCTGATAATAGTGCACAAAATATGGCATCTCAAATGGGAATTGGGCTTGTGACAGAAACGGAATATGAACAATTACAACGTGTAGAAAAGGTAGATTTAAAAACATCTAGCTGGATACAAACAGATGAAAAAACGCGTTCTTTAGGTGGAGCGATTTTTGGGGATCGACGTTATGATCGTGTCTTTATTTATCATAATGGTGCAGATAGTTATTATAAGGTCCGTGGATTTAGAGGGGTCATTTATTTATAGTTATTTATACTCTTTTTGACGATTTGTTTTTCAGACTTTTCTCTCATTTTTTGGAAAAGAGAAGAAAGTGTTAATTCTTTCTGTATAATGTATGTAATCTATATTGAAAGGAATGAATGCAAATGGAAGAGAAAAAGTTAGAAGATAAAGGATTCAGCCTTAGTAGTAGTCCGAAAAGGGATCGAAGGCCTGGTGAGCCGACATCAGCATATAAAGGGGCAACATGGGCTGCATTATTATTAGGGACGATTTCATATTTAGTCGGTTTGTATAATGCGACAATGGAATTGAATGAAAAAGGATATTATTTAATTATACTTATTTTTGGATTATATGCAGCAGTTTCATTGCAAAAAGCAGTCCGTGATAAAGAGGAAGGCATTCCCGTTACGGCAATTTACTTTGGTTTAAGTTGGTTCGCACTTATTGCGGCAGTATCTTTAATGGCTATCGGTTTATACAATGCAGGGAGTATAATTTTAAGTGAAAAAGGATTTTACGCAATGGCATTTGCTTTAAGTTTATTTTCAGCAGTAACTCTTCAAAAGAATATTCGCGACGCACAGGAATCAGAAGATCAACATAAATAAAAAAACGTTGAAGTTTTGAAAAGGTGGCGAGCATGTTGGACATTGTTTCATGGATGGAACAAAAAGCAGTCATTCTATTTATCGTTGCGACAGTCATATTTACTAGTATGCTACAAATCTTTTTCTTATGGAAAATACGCGCAACATTACCAAAGTTGTTCATCATGATCATGTCAATGATTTGTACGATTATATTAATCGCTTCGATTTACGCATTTATTTATATTTTATTATTTGGCTATAATTCTTAATATGGAGGCTGAGACAAGACTCAGTGAAATGAAAAAGGTAATTTCAGTAAATTAATTTTTATTGGAATAACCTTTTCACTTTATTTGTTCGACTGCGTCACTCCATAAATTTACTTCGCTTTCCGCGGGTCGACCTCAACCAACAGAAAAAGAAGTTCACTTTCTTTGTCGTTTTCGGACACGGCTTATCCCGCAGGAGTCTTCGTAGATTTATTCCTCTTTTGTTATTTTACCCTTACAAAAAGAGCACACTCCGGTAAAATTAAAATAACAACGCACTAACCTATGATATGTTCCTATCATTCCAACGAACTTAACATGAAAATTAATTATATTTGTCTTTTGGAGATAAGCATGACCATTTTTTATAATTATAAACCAGTTCTATTCCAGCCTTTTTTTAAATGGAAAAAATGAACGGCAGTGTATAATAAAAGACGGAGGTGTATGTAGATGAAATTAAGTATACTAGATCAAATACCGATTTCGACAGGACAAACGGAAAAAGAAGCATTAGAGGCATCCATACAATTAGCAAAACTTGGAGATGAATTAGGATATGAACGGTTTTGGGTGGCGGAACATCATGATTTATTTGGTCTTGCTTGTCCGAATCCGGCTATTATGTTAGGAGTGATCGGAGCTCAAACAGAAAAAATTCGCCTCGGTGCTGGAGCTGTTTTATTACCTTATTATAAGCCGTTTCATGTTGCAGAAACATATCAATTATTAGAAACATTGTATCCAGGGCGCATCGATATCGGTTTAGGTCGAGCACCTGGTGGACCTGCGGAAGTGTCGATGGCTTTATCAGATAATTATTTAGCAGGCGTACGAAAATTTAGTGAACATATTGATGAGTTGCATATGTTTTTACATGATACATTTCCGACAGATCATCCGTATCATAAAGTGACTCCAACACCTGTTCCAAAAAATGCACCAAAAACATGGTTGTTAGGAACGAGTGAAAAAAGTGCACAATTAGCCGCGGAAAAACAGATGAATTATGTGTTTGGTCATTTTATGACAGATTCGGATGGACCGTCTATTGTGCAGCAATATAATGAAAATAGAGGGGAGAAGGGATATGTCATTGTAGCAGTTCATGTCATTTGTGCAGCGTCTACAGAAGCAGCAGAATTATTAGCAAAAAGTGTTTTATTATGGAAGGAACGCCAACATCATCCACATGCACCACAAACTATTCCGTCGATCAAAGAGGTGGAGCAGTATCCTTTTACAAAAACACAGTGGGAAAAAGCTCATACTTCTATCGTGATTGGAAATCCAAGGGAAGTAGCCGAGAAATTAAACGAAATTCAAACAGTATATAATGCAGATGAATTAATGATTGTAACGATTACACATGATCCAGTTGCAAAACAACAGTCTTACCAGTTGCTCGCACAAGAGATAATTCGCTAAAAGTATTGACGTATCCATGTGCAAGCAGTATGATTAAATACGTATTCAAACTGAATATAAGAACGTTTCGTATAATCTAAGGAATTGGCTTTAGAGTCTCTACCAGACTACCGTAAATAGTCTAACTACGTTACAAGTAATGATCTTACTACCCCAGGCATATTGAAATGTTTGGGCCGTTTTTGTTGTTACTTGTACGGATTTGTCATGGTAGCACTCTAGAGAATAGGGTGCTTTTTCCTATTTGTCTTTTTTCGAATTATTGTACGAAATGATACAGTTTAAGGAGGAAAGAAAGTGAAAAAATACTTTCGCTTTGAGGAACTAGAAACAAATTATCGTACAGAGTTTATGGCAGGGATGACGACGTTTTTAGCGATGGCATATATTTTATTCGTAAATCCATCTACCTTATCGTTAGAAGGAATTGACTTGCCTGCAGGTATTGAAGGAATGGATAAAGGGGCAGTATTTACTGCTACAGCAATTGCAGCTGCGGTTGGATCTCTCATTATGGGTGTACTTGCTCGTTATCCAATTGGACTTGCACCAGGTATGGGATTGAATGCATTTTTTGCGTATACCGTTGTGTTAGGGTATGGTATCCCATGGCAAACAGCTTTATCAGGTGTATTAGCATCAGGAATTATTTTTATTATTTTAACTTTATCAGGATTACGAGAAAAAATTATCAATTTAATTCCAGCCAACTTAAAATTAGCGGTAGGAGCGGGAATTGGCTTTTTTATCGCTTTTATTGGATTTCAAAATGCAGGAATTATCGTTGGAAACGATGCGACATTAGTTGCAATCGGAGATTTAACAAATCCAAACGTTTTATTAGCGGTGTTTGGGATTGTTATTTCAGTTATTTTACTTAGTTTAAAAGTTCGTGGTGGTATTTTTTATGGAATGATCATTACGGCGGTTGCCGGTATTATTGTGGGATTAATTGCACCGCCAACAGGTGTATCAGATATCGTTAGTACGCCACCAAGTGTTGCATCGACATTTGGACAAGCATTTTTTAATTTCGGTGATATTTTTACTTTACAAATGTTAGTCGTTATTTTAACTTTTTTATTCGTCGACTTTTTTGATACAGCAGGTACGTTAGTTGCGGTTGCAACACAAGCTGGATTAATGCGTAACAATAAATTACCACGTGCTGGCAAAGCATTGTTTGCCGATTCATCTGCGACCGTAGCAGGAGCAATTATTGGTACATCAACAACAACAGCATATGTAGAGTCAACTGCTGGAGTAGGGGCAGGTGGACGTACAGGGTTTACGGCAGTCGTTACAGCTGGATTTTTCTTACTTGCTCTGTTTTTCTCCCCTTTATTATCGATTATAACGGTAGAGGTTACAGCGCCGGCGTTAATTATCGTTGGGGTAATGATGTCGAAGTCTTTACAACATATTGAGTGGGATAAGTTTGAAGTAGCGGTTCCGGCTTTCTTTACGATTGCGGCGATGCCTTTAACATATAGTATCGCGACAGGTATTGCGATTGGATTTGTATTTTATCCGATTACGTATATTATGAAAGGCCGTGCTAAAGAAATTCATCCGGTTATGTACGGTTTATCCGTCATTTTTATTTTATATTTTATCTTTTTAACATAAATGAAAAGAGTTTAGGACATCAGTTAGAAAACATTTTTAAAAATATGGATCGTTCATGTTCGTTTTCACTTCAAAATAGAGTGCGACGTATCGAAAGAAGATGCATATGTTCTGCTAACTAGTATGATTTGTCCTAAACTCTTTTTTAATACATATATGTGCATTGGCTCCATTAAATTTCTGCTCGCTTAATAGCGATGTAATAGATCGACATAACGACAAAACCGATAAGGGTGAAAAATGCCATTCCAATATATAATGTATGAACACTAAAGGCATCCATGATCATTCCACCGAATAACGAACCGATAATACCAGAAACACCGAAGAAGACAGAGTAAAAGATTAAGTGTCCTGTTGATTGTAGTACATTTGGGACGACACGAGTGACATAGTCTAAAGCAGCCGTATAAAATACACCAAAAGATAATCCGTGCAAAATTTGTAACGGAATGACAGCTGTAACCGAATGGATACTCCCGTAAATGAACCAACGAATGATATAAATGAAACTAGCGATTAATATAAAAATAAATGTATGGTAGTTTCTAAACCAATAATGTGCAGTTGCAAAAATTATCGCTTCACTTACTAAGCCAACAAACCATGCAAGACCGACAAGGGATTCTGTTCCACCAAGTGCTTGAATATATATACCGATATAACTATCGTTTGCTCGATGGGCAATGGTGACGAACATCATGAATCCTAAAAAGAAAATAAAAGGTCGATTAGTAAATAACTTTTTCACATCGATCAATTGAATGGGATCTTCTTCAACGACTACATCCTTTAATGTAAATGCGATCACTAATAAAAAAGATCCTAAAATAACATACGGCCAAACGATATAACCAATTCCGACCTTCGTCAATAATTCCCCAATGAGTAGAGATGATAATCCGAAACCAATGGATCCCCACATTCGAATGGAGCCGAAAGAAATATGTAATTCATCTGCCCGTCTTTGTGCTAAGCTGTCACCAAATGCCCCTACTGGTGAAGAAAAGAAATAAAATAAAGCACCAAAAATTAAAATGGTTACTAAATGCCCCATACTGAAAAAGAGCATACTCATGATTAACATTCCGATGATGGAAATGATAAGTATTTTTTTTACAGTTTTATATTTATCACTGACATATCCCCAAAATGGTTGAGAAATAATGGTAGCAAATGGACCAATTGCAAGCACCCAACCGATTTCCGTACCGGTTAACCCTTTATGTTTTAAATAAAGTGGCAAAAAACTTAAAATGATGGTGTTTGTTGCATGAAAAT
>DXHX01000123.1 GCA_019113205.1 Candidatus Pseudogracilibacillus intestinigallinarum
GTAGAGCAAAGGACTGAAAATCCTTGTGTCGGCGGTTCGATTCCGTCCTGAGCCATACAAAACCAAGCAATGATTTGCTTGGTTTTTAATTTTTTATCTATAAATTATTAGGCGTAATATTTGCACGGGATGAAAACGTTTGATAATCTTAATATGTAAGCAATTCAATTTTAAAAGGAGAGGAATTAATTATGTCAACATTTACATTACCTGAATTACCATATGCATACGATGCATTGGAGCCATCAATCGATAAAGAAACGATGAACATTCACCATACGAAGCACCATAACACTTACGTTACAAACCTAAACGCTGCACTAGAAGGTCATGCTGACTTACAAAATAAATCATTAAACGAATTAATTAGTGATTTAAATGCATTACCAGAAGATATTCGTACAGCAGTTCGTAATAACGGTGGTGGACATGCCAACCATAGCTTATTCTGGACAATTCTTTCACCAAATGGTGGTGGAGAGCCGACAGGAGAATTAGCTGACAAAATTAATGATAAATTTGGAAGCTTTGATGCTTTTAAGGAAACTTTTGAAAAGGCTGCAGCTACACGATTTGGATCTGGCTGGGCTTGGTTAGTACTAAACAATGGTGAATTAGAAGTAACGAGCACACCAAACCAAGACTCTCCAATTATGGAAGGACAAACTCCTATTTTAGGTTTAGACGTATGGGAGCACGCATACTACTTAAACTATCAAAATAGACGTCCTGAATATGCAAAAGCATTCTGGAATGTTGTAAACTGGGATGAAGTTGCTAAAAATTACGATTCAGCTAAATAATTAAATAATAAAAACACGAAACAAATTTGTTTCGTGTTTTTTTATGTTGTTTCATATATCGCTTTTTGAAAAATAATGATATAATAAGAAATTGTGAAATGATTATATTATTTAGGGAGATATGAGCAATGAATCAGCAAAAGGATAAAAAATCTCGAATTCCCTTGCGATTAAATATTACGTTTTTCGTTATATTTTTATTGTTTGCCGTTTTAGTCATTCAACTTGGTGTTGTACAAATATTAGACGGTTCAAGTTATCAAGAGGAAATTGATCGTACAGTACAAGATATATCTAAACGACCAGTACCACGTGGTAAAATTTTAGACCGAAATTGGAATATAGTTGTAGATAATGAGCCACTTTACTCGATAACATATACACCACCAAAAAGAGTACAAGCAGAAGATAAACTAGAGTTAGCTGAAAAATTAACTGAATATATGACGATGGATAAGAAAGAAATTGATAAAATAAGAGAACGTGAGAGGAAAGAATATTTTTATTTAAAAAATACAGATGATGTTTTTGCTAGATTATCTGATGAAGAAGTAGAAAAATTAGATGATAAAGAACAATATGATTTAATGCTAGAAAGAATTGAAGATGATGAAATTGAAGATTTTACAGATGAGCAATTACAAGTTATAGCGATAAAACGTCAATTAGATAAAGCATATGCATTAACGCCAGAAGTGATCAAAAATGAAAATATTTCAATGGATGAATATGCTAAAATAGCTGAGAATTTATCTGAATTACCCGGTATTAATACATCAACAGACTGGGAAAGACAGTATAAATATAAAGATACTTTACGATCTATTATCGGTTCTATTACATCACAAGATGAAGGTATTCCTGCTGAAAAAGAGGATTATTATTTAACACGAGGGTATAATCGAAATGACCGTGTTGGAAAAAGTGGTCTAGAAGAACAGTATGAGGACCTATTAAGAGGAAGAAAAGAAAAAGTAAAATATACGACAACAAAAACAGGTCAAATCATTGGGACAGAAGTAATGGTTCCTGGCGAAAGAGGAAAAGATTTAGTCTTATCCATTGATATGGAGTTTCAGAAGAAAGTAGATGAAATTGTTTTACAAGAATTAAAAGCAGCGAAAAGTCGTGGAAATGCTTATTTAGAAGATGCTTTAGCTGTTGTAATGAACCCAAAAACAGGAGAAATACTTGCACTAAGTGGACAGCACTATGATAAGGAAACGGGAAAATATGAAAATACACCACATAAAGTCCTTTATGATGCACATCGTCCTGGTTCCACTGTAAAGGGTGCAACTGTATTAGCTGGATTGGATTCAGGGGTGTTTGCTCCAGGTCAAACAATTTATGATAGTCCTATTGTTATCAAAGGAACGAAGCCGAAAGGGTCATATAGTGTACTTGGATCGGTAAATGATATATCGGCATTAAAACGATCATCTAACGTTTATATGTTCTATGTAGCTTTAAGACTTGGCGGAGATTATCGTTTACCTTTCCCAAACGGGGGAAGTCCTACGTTTAATCCCGAGGGAATGCAAACTATGCGAAACTATTTTCAAGAGTTTGGATTAGGTGTTAAAACAGGTATAGATTTTCCATTTGAATCAACAGGCTATGTTGGACCAGAAATGTTACCAGGTAAACTAATGGACTTAAGTATTGGACAATATGATACGTATACAACTCTACAATTAGGCCAGTATATTAGTACGATTGCAAATGGTGGTAAAAGAATTCAACCTTCATTTGTAAAAGAAATTCGCTCTCCGGCTACAACATCTGACGGACTAGGAGCAGTTTATAAAGTAAACCATACGAAAATATTAAATGAAATAAGTATGTCTAAAGATAATATTGAACGTGTTCAAGATGGGTTTTATAAAGTGTTCAATGAAGCTGGTGGTACCGGTCATTCTAGTTGGGCTAGTACGAAATATCGTGCTGCTGGAAAAACAGGTACTGCAGAGAATGAAGTATTTTTACAAAAAGATAATGGTGATTTTTATAAAGCGGCAGATACAGAAAACTTATCTTTAGCAGGATATGCACCATATGATGATCCTGAGATTGCTTTTGCAGTTATTATTCCTAACTTAAGTAAAAGTTCTGGAAATAATATAAACCATAATATTGGAAGACGTATTTTGGATACTTATTTTGAAGGAAAAGAATCAGAGAATAAAGAAGAAGACTAAAAAAGAACTTAAGACAAATATAATTAAACGGTATTGTTTATCTTTTTATAATAAACAATACTGTTTTGTTATACATATTAATATAATATAAAAGACCTCGATAAAATAAATTATCGAAGTCTTTTATATGTTTTAGCTAAGTTTCAATTCGCATGTCTTTTATTTACTGCCTGGATATGTTGTGAAAGTTTTAGCTAATTCTTTGAGACTCATATCTTTTTTTACTTTAAATGTACCTATTTGAATGTAAGGGCTATAATCATTGTCTTCCATATAATCTAGGAATTTTTGTTTATCGTCAATTACCTTTTCTTTATATAACATATCTGCTATATCTTCTGTAACGACACCTTGGTCAGTAGTAATAGTAATCGTTTCTGATTTTTTCTTTTTACTTTTTTCCTTTTTATCATCAGAAGATTTCTTTTCGTCTTTTTCATCTTTCTTTTTATCAGAAGATGTATCTTTAGAGTCTTTCTTTTCTTCTTTAGTAGCATCTGATTCCTTCTTAGAATCTTTATTTTTATCTTCTTTTTCCTTTTCTTTTTCAACTTGCTTATCTTTTACGTCTGCTTCGTCTAAATCAAGTAAAGAAAAAGTGATAAATTCTTCTTCCGTAATGACTCTATAGCCTTCATCCTCAATTTGAGAAATTAAATCTTCTACTGGTGCGTTCTCTACAGCAGTGCTTTGATCAAACAATGAAAAATACCCAAACATTAATATAGCTGCAGTAAATAATCCAATAGCAAAAAAGCGTATAGGTTGTTTCATATTTATCCCCTTACTATAATTTGTTTTTTAAAATTGTTTGGATATCGTGTGTAGTTAAATCAGTTTGTTGTGCAATGTCTTCTACTGAATAGCCTTGTTGATGTAAGTGATATACTTTTTGTAAAAGTAAAGGCTTATTTTTCAGTGAAGATGGAATTTCTGTTGCTACTTCTACTTCTTCTTTGTGACTCGGTGTAACAACTTGTCCGGTTAACAACTCTTCTTCAAGTACTTCGAGTTTTTTTCTTAGTTGATACGTATCTTGCATTGATTGTATCGATAATTGCTCTAATTCACTTTCAATCTCATTATATTTATCATTCATGAAAAATGATATAATGAATAAAATGATTGCAATTACGATAATTGTTCCAAAAATGTACCCCATCTTTCTACCTCCAGTCTCTATTTTATTATACAAGAAAAATAATATTTTTGTAGGCAAAACAACAATTGTAACCTAATTTTAAAACTTAAATAAGTATTGCACGTTTTTTGTTAATCTGTTATTATTAGTAAGGTAACTATTTATGGAGTTGGAGGGTTGAAAATGCGTGTTAACATCACATTAGCTTGTACTGAAACAGGCGATCGTAATTATATTACTACTAAAAACAATCGAAATAACACTGAGCGTATTGAATTAATGAAATATAGCCCACGTTTAAGAAAGCATACGCTTCACCGTGAAACAAAATAAGTTGTACGATAAAACTCTTCCCGATATTTGGAAAGAGTTTTTTTGTTGTCTATTTTTATTTTCTTCACTCACGTAGTAAGTTATAATAGAGTTGGGTGACATGAAATGAAACAAACAATTCGAATGAATATGATGGAGAAATTAGCTTTATTAACAAGAGAAGAAAAAAAATCCATTGAAAAATCATTATTAGAGCAATTTATCAAATCCAATTTATGGATTGAACCTACCACAATAGGTATTACAATTTCTCATGGTTTTGAATGGGAGACGAGAAATATCATTCAATTTTTATGGGAAAAGGGAAAAAGAGTAGTTGTTCCGAAAATCTATACTGCAGATAAGTCTATGCAATTTTATGAACTAAGAGATTTTGCACATGTAATAAAAGGTCATGCAAACATACTTGAACCTAATCCATCATTGACTACATCGGTTGCAAAAGAAGATATTGACCTGCTTATTGTACCAGGTATTGTATTTAATGATGCTGGTTATCGAATAGGGTTTGGTGGTGGATATTATGATCGTTATCTCATGGAATATAATAAAACAACAGTCTCCTTTGCAAGTGTACAACAACTAATAAAAGACCTTCCAATAGAAACGCATGATATACCCGTGCAATATATCGTTACAGAAGATGGGGTTCGGGAAACGCTTAGTTTTTAAGCAAGGGAAGTAGGTGACATATGTCGATTACAAACCAATATTTTATGTATCATACATTATTCGAACTTGTAAAAAATGAGCAGTATGAAATGGTTCATATAAATATCAAGCGGAATGAAGCGTGGGTGCAGAAGAAAGAACGTGGAAAGACGACTGTGATCCGTTTTCTTTTAAAACAATTCGATTGGCAAAAACATTTGAAAAAAGATATTGCGGCAGTTTTTCAAAGAATTACAGCGATGAAGCGTATTTTTCGAACGAAAAAAATTGATATTTACAATGTATATATTGCTGATAAAAAGCCAATTGATGCTACTGATCAATTACAAACACCAATTATCGCGAAACAAAATCAAAAAATGAAAATGAACGTGTATTATATTGCAGATACGAACGAGTTTGATGAAAAGAATCGATTTTTACACGATGTAAATACAGAACCTTTTCAGTTTGATAAAAATGATTTTTCCCTATTACAATATAAAGTTCGTATTTATAAAACATACTTACAAAGACAAATATATGAGAAGAACAAAGAAATTCGTGACGTTTTTACATATGGTAAACCCTATTTAACATACTTTTTTCTCTTATTAAATGTATGCATTTTCTTATTTTTAGAAAATATTGGTGGGAGTATGGATCAAGACGTATTAATTGGGTACGGTGCAAAATATAATGAAGCCATTCTGGAAGGGGAATGGTGGCGCTTATTTACAGCGGCTTTTATACATATTGGATTGATTCACTTTTTTATTAATATGTTGGCATTATACTATATAGGCCAATTTGTCGAACGAATATATGGCTCTAAGAGTTTTTTTATTATTTACTTTTTATCTTTATTATTAGGAAATATTGCTAGCTTTGTATTTACAGATGCAATAACAGCTGGTGCTTCAGGTGCCATATTCGGTTTGTTTGGGGCATTATTATATTTTGGAATAAAATATCGAATGCTATTCATTCGAACGATTGGAAACCAGTTTATGCTCCTTTTAATTGTAAATATCGTGTTAGGAATAATCGTTCCACAAATCGATATAGGAGCACATATTGGTGGACTAATCGGTGGGTTTTTGGCAGCAATGATGGCAACATTGCCCTATAAAAAATCCGTGCGTTTACAAGTAGTAAGTTTTTCATTATATGGCTTAATTGCTTTGTGTATGTATTTAATTGGGATGCAAATTTTGCCGTAATATTTTTTCTTTCCCATTGAGTGTATAGACGACTAGCAAGTGTTCTTTATTTTTATCGATTAATATAAGGGGCATGAGGCTCTTCTCTAGATTTTTCATCTCTGTCATTGGGATGATATAATTTTTATATAGCCCTTCCCAAAGATGGCCTATAATCATATCTGTATCGTGTTGGTTCATGTTTGGGAAAGGGATATGTTCATATAATGGCAAATCAATTAAAGGGAATGTATGATATAAACTTGGATCAATCTGTAATTTTTGTAAAATTGAATTCATTTTATGCATATATTTCTTTTTTATTTGTTCATCATTAGATGTTGTTCGATTTCGTATTGTATCTCCATCAAAAAAAGATGATGTAGAGGACATTTTTCCAATAGAAGTAAATGTTTCTTCTCGTACGACCTCACCATAATGGTATGAAAGCACATCAATAGTACTGTTTTTTGTTATTGAAATGGATTGTTTTAAAGTAAGTTCATCTATGTTTTCCTTCCAGATGTTTCCGATTCCTTTTACATACATATGAATAAAAACGATAAAAACATCTTGTCTTAACTGCACCGGCGTATTTGTTTTTGATTGTACATTAATCTGTAATTTATTATTATGTAATTCAACTACAGATGACGCTTCAGCCATTGTTACATGCGGATCTTTCGGAAAATATGTAATTGTTTCCATTGTGTTTTGTTCATAGATGAAATAAAAGATAAATATTTGTATGATAATCAATAAGGTAATAATTTTTTTATACATAAAATCAACCTCGATAAAGATGTTATTTTCTTCTAGCATAAGATTCTGTGTGCAAGAAAATGTTAAGGTGGTGATGATGGATGAAAACGATGTATGATGTCCAACAACTGTTAAAGAGATTTGGAATTTTTGTCTATACGAAAGATCGGATTGCAGATTTAGATTTAATGCACGAAGAAGTTAAAAATTTATACGATGCAAAGTTAATATCAACGACAATATATCAACAAGCAATATTATTAATTCGAAAAGAAATGAGAATTGTAAAGAAATTGTAATGTTTTAAAAATGTGCAATCCGGGAATTAACCAAGTGAACGAGTATGTCTGTAGGAGGATTATTATGCTACATCGGCGAAAAAAAGTACCACTTTTTGTCCTTGCTGCATTATTGTTCGGTTTTAAAACGTATATCGTTTATCGTTTTGTTTTTGATATTGAACTTGACAATCTATTGCAGGAAATTATTATTTTCATTAACCCATTTATCGCATCCATTATATTTTTTGGACTGAGTGTATGGTTTAAAACAGAAAAGCGACAAAAATTATTTATTCGATATAGTGCGTTAATTGGAACGTTGATCATTTATTTTAACGTTGTATTCTATCGATCTTTTACTGACTTTTTAACGATACCACAATTATTTCAAACGAGTAATATTTCAGATCTTTCCTCTAGTATATTAGAGTTAATTAAACTATATGATATATTTATTTTTGTAGATGTGATGATCATTTGGTATATTGCGAAGAAAGTAACGAATATTTATGTACCAGTCTATTCACGCCGGAAAAAAATATTTACACTCGTTGTTTCTTTGCTACTATTATCTGTTAACTTTCTATTAGCGGAGATGGAAAGGCCCCAATTATTATCGAGAGCCTTTGACAGGGAATATTTAGTGAAAAATATTGGCCTGTTTTATTACCATGTCTATGATGTCGCTTTACAATCTAAAATGCGTACACAAAAAGTAATCGCAGATAGTAATGATCTCGTAGAAATCAAGAAATATATTCATGAAGAAGTACGAAGTGATGAACAATCGTCATTATATGGGATTGCTGAAGATAAAAATGTTATTTTTATCTCTGCAGAATCATTGCAAACGTTCGTTATTGAAAATACTTTACATGATGAGGAAGTAACTCCATTTTTAAACAGATTGATTGATGATCCAGGAACATTTTATTTTGAAAACTTTTACCATCAAACAGGGCAAGGCAAAACATCTGATTCGGAGTTTATTACAGAGAATTCATTATATCCTATTGCAAGTGGGGCTGTATTTTTCACTCATGCGGGTAATGATTATTATGCAATGCCTGAAGCATTAAAACAACATGGTTATCAATCAGTAGTCTTCCACGCGAATACCGAAACATTTTGGAATCGAAATCAAATGTATGAAAGTATCGGAATTGATACGTTTTATGATTATGATTCTTATGATGTTACAGAAGAAAATTCCATCGGCTGGGGATTAAAAGATAAACCGTTTTTTGAACAAACAATTCCATACATGAAAGAGTTAGATACACCATTTTATGCGAAATTAATTACGATTACGAACCATTTTCCTTTTGACTTAGAAGAGGAAGATAAAACATTAGAAAACTATGATTCAAACTCTAAAACATTAAACCAATATTTCTCAACCGTTCGTTATATGGATGAGGCTATTGAACAGTTTTTCATGCATTTGAAATTCAATGGATTATATGAAGATTCGATTATAATTATTATGGGAGACCACGATGGCATTAGTGCGAATCATAATAAAGCAATGGCACAATATTTGAATAAAGAAGAAATTACGCCATATGATTTATTACAATTGCAAAGAGTACCATTTTATATTCATATTCCAGGCTATGAAAACGGCAAACGTATGGATAAAATAGCAGGTCAAGTTGATATTAAGCCTACTGTTTTAAGGCTTTTAGGGCTTGATACGAGTAATGATTTATATTTTGGGAATGATCTTTTTCATAATGATCGTAAAGGATTTATTACACAAAGAAATGGCGACTTCATTAGTGATGATTATGTGTTTGCTAGTGAAATTTGCTATGACCGTGAAACAGGGGAACCAATAGATACATTAAATGTGTATGGAGAGGAAGAATCAGCTTGTGCAGAAATTTCGAAAAAAGTTACGAAAGAGTTACAGTATTCGGACGAAATCATTTACGGTGATCTATTCAGATTCGTCGACTTTCAGACGAAATAAGGGATAGAACACAAAAATAGAGGTTAAGGTAATATACCTTAACCTCTATATTTGTTTGTAATATTAAGGACAGATTCCAGCATCTGTTAATCGACAAATAATCTCCATGACTGAGAAATACCCAAAGCAAAGAGTTGCTACTGCAGAAAAACCTAAAGCTAAGTAGTTTTTAATTTTAAATTGTCTAATTAACGACACAGCTGAAAGTAAAGCAACGACTAAAAAGATGATTGCTAGTACCATTTTAATTACATCCTCCTTATGACCATGTTAAAATGAAAGTAAATCAAGCTTCATATATGTAATAAATAGCATGATAGCTAATACTTATTCTATAATATTGCTTGATGTTTGTCGAGTTATATTCATTTTTATTTTTAGAAAAGGATATTGGAGGAAAAAAGATGCAAATTGATACATTTTCTTTAGGACCACTAGGAACAAATTGTTATATTCTTTCAAAGGAAGGAAAATGTCTTATTGTAGATCCAGGTGGTGATGCACATATTGTGAAACAACATCTTGAAGAACAACAGTTAGAACCGTTAGCTATTTTATTAACACATGCCCATTTTGATCATATCGGTGCTGTAGATGAGTTAAGAAATGACTTACAGTTAGATGTATATTTACATGAAAGTGAAGAAGAGTATTTGTTGGATGCGACAGTAAATCGGTCAGTTATGTTTTTAGGGGAAGATTTTAAAATTGAAACATCCGCACCAGATCACTTTTTAATAGAGGGAACTTTAACCATTGGACCATTTACGATGGAATGTATTCATACGCCAGGACATTCTCCAGGAAGCATGTCATTTATATTTGCACATGATACATGTGTTGTAAGTGGAGACGTATTATTCCAACAAGGCATTGGTCGAACTGATTTACCTGGTGGTAGTATGGATGTATTAGCAAATAGCATCGTTCATAAATTATATATATTAGAAGATGATGTCGTTGTTTTTCCTGGTCATGGATCTAGTACAACCATTGGGGATGAAAAGGATACAAATCCTTTTACATTACAATTTTATCAAAGGTAGGGTAAGGTTGTAATTCAGTAAAAAATAAATTGATGGATGAGGTGAGTGTCGGACAAGAGGAAAGTATGATTCTTCTTGTCTACACTCATCTTTTTTTGTTTTACAATATATGACGTTGGTGGAAAATTGTATTTTCATCATAAATAACATTCTAAAATTTAAAAATAGCCACTATAGTTATTTAGAATTACAAATTTGCTCAAATAGGAAACTTTTTATTGAATTATACAAAATTGTTCATTAAAATATTATATAAATTAGCATATAAGTACTAAAAGGAGGTGGTGAAAATAAACCGTACAGAAAAAATTACGCGTAAATTCTTGGAAGAAGCATGTAAGAAACAAGCATCCGATATTCACTTTTATCCAAGTCATGATGAAGATCACGTAGATATTTTTTATCGTCTACTTGGCAAAAGAGTGTATATTCGCTCGATTAAAAAGAAGTTATATGCGATTATATTAGCTTATCTTAAATATAGTGCTCATATGGATATTAGTGAAAAAAGAAAACCTCAAAGTGGGAAGATGCATTATACGACAGAAAATAAGGAATTATACGCTTTACGTTTATCAACACTTCCGACGATGCAGGAAGAGAGTTTAACGATACGTTTGTTACCTCAAAGCAATTTAAAAATTGATGAACTATTTGTCTTTCCATATCAATTTAACCGAATGAAGCAATGGTTTCATCAACAGGCAGGGCTAATTCTCATTACAGGGCCGACCGGTTGTGGGAAATCCACCACAATGTACGCATTGATGCAAGCGTTAACAGAAAAACAATCATATCAAGCAATTACATTGGAGGACCCAATTGAACGGACGCTTGACAATGTCATTCAAGTAGAAATGAATGAAAGAGCGGGTGTATCCTATCATACGGGATTAAAAGCTGCCTTAAGGCATGATCCGGATATTATTATGATAGGTGAAATAAGGGATGAAAAAACAGCTAAATTTGCTCTAGAAGCATCCTTGACAGGACATTTAGTTGTGAGTACGATTCATGCTAAGAACGCTGTTGGGACAATTGATCGTTTACTCGATTTAAATATCTCGAAAAACGATATTGCACAAACTTTGCTTGCGATAGCCTCTATACAATTGATTCCCGTTTTTACAAAAGGTGATGTGAAACGTGGTGCGATTGTGGAATTGATTGATGGAAATAATATAACGTCAATTTTATCTGGAAACAAAGTAGTAGAACAATTGAATATGGAGACTTTTGAACAATTAAAGGAGAAAGTGAAAAGATATGGATTTTTACAAGATGATTCAATGGATGAAACGTCGAAAAGCGTATAAATATTTTTTTCCCATCGAAAAACAATTGCAATATTTAAAGCATGTACATTTTTTAATGTCTCACGGTTATTCATTTAAAGATGCTTTAGATCATTTATATTACAATACAGATTATGAGGCACAAACAAAAGAGATAATTACAGCATTCAAACGGGGAGATCCGCTAGATAAAGCGTTTGAGCATGCAATGTTTCATCATTCTATTGTTGCATATTTACAATTTTCACATGCACATGAAAGCATGATAGATAGTATTAAAAATTGCGTAGATATGGTGGAATACCGATTGAGTTATATTGAGAAATTAAAGAAAACGATTCGCTATCCATTATTTTTACTTATTATTATTGTGTTGCTACTGATTAGTCTCAATCGTTATGTGCTGCCAATGTTTTTGGACTTGTTCCAATCACATGCTTCTTCATCAAAAACATTGTTACTTTCTATTTCTTTTATTGAGTTTATTACTACATTTTTTTTAGTACTCCTATTGATACTTTTTATTTTTTCTTTCATATGGAAAAAATATAAACCACAAATACCTATAGAAATCCAATTAAATATATATAAAAAAATCCCATTTTATCGTTCATTTCTAACATTATATACATCATATTATTTAGTTACGTATATTAGTATGTATTTAAAAGCAAGTTTACCTATGCGGGAAGTAGTGAAACAATTAAAAAGTCATGATCGTTTAACTATTTTAGCATATTATGGTGAGGAAATTGATATGCAATTAGAGGCAGGACAATCATTGGCTACTGCTGTCAATCAATTGTATTTCATTGATCGTCATACGAAAGGAATTTTTAGTAGAAGTATGGATCAAAGTAGCTTTGAAAAGGATCTATCAGTTTATGCCGTATTTTTAGGTGAGAAAATTCGCAATAAATTAGTGAAAATAATTCAATTTATTCAACCAGTTATATTTTCGATTGTCGCGTTATTTATTATTTTTGTTTATCTTACATTAATGATTCCAATGTATCAATTAATTGAAACAATTTAAAGAGAGGGGAACATATTATGAGTCGTATAAAAGGGGAAGATGGATTCACATTAATAGAAATGTTAGTTGTACTTCTTATCATCACGGTATTAATTTTATTGTTGTTACCTAATTTAACGAATCGGAGTAGTGATGTACATGAAAAAGGATGTAAAGCTCTAACGTCTACGGTTCAGAGTCAAGTATACGCATATCAATTAGAAGCAGGAAAATTACCAACTAGCCTAGACGATTTAGTACAAGAAAACTACATTGAATCAAGTCAGAAAAAATGTTCAAACAATACCCCGTTACAATACAATGTATCGAGTGGGAAAGTGTATGTGAATGAATAAAGAATCCGGTTTCACATTGTTAGAATTACTCTTTGTTTTGCTTAT
Organism: Candidatus Pseudogracilibacillus intestinigallinarum; assembly: GCA_019113205.1. Classification (GTDB taxonomy): domain Bacteria; phylum Bacillota; class Bacilli; order Bacillales; family Amphibacillaceae; genus Pseudogracilibacillus; species Pseudogracilibacillus intestinigallinarum. Next base: position 13,107 of record DXHX01000123.1, read on the forward strand.
CATTTCCATTTTCATTTTATTAACTACACCAAGTATGGTTGCATTAAAGGAAAAATCAGAAGTGAATGCTTTTAAACACTTATTGGATGCGGATATTTTGTATATTCAAAATAAAGCATTCCATCATAGAAAAGAGTATATTTTAGGATTTTTGAGAAACAATCAATATGTGCTGCACCATGGTAAGGTTGGTAATAGGGAAATAGTAAGACAGATTCCTTCGGCAGTATCCTATTCAATGAAGAACACTAATATAATGTACAATTTAAAAGGAACAATTATACAACCAGGCACCTATGTTTTTATCGTGGACGGTCGTCTATACAGGCTTGTATTTCCACTGGGGAAAGGGAGGCATTGGATAGATGAATCGTAATGGTTTTACTTTTATTGAGGCGTTAGTTTCCTTAAATATTATCATTTTTATAAGTCTTACGGTTGCACCGTTATTAACACTCGTCATGCAAGAGAGAGTAAATGCTTTATTAAAGCGTGATGTCGCATATGTGTTGTATGAGGATTTATTGTATAGGGCGAATGGAAATGATGGAACAATGTATTACGAAAAATCGATACAACAGACAAATGTACAATTTACATTTCAATTAGAAAACGAACATATGAGGGGTTGTGCAAATTGGGAAAATAAAAAGGCACGAAAAGAAACATTTTGCTTATATAGCGATCATAAGTAATGAAAGAGGAATTACATTACTTTCCGTTTTATTTGGATTAACAGTTATCATAGTTACATTTCCGTTGTTAATGTATATTTTTAAAAATTTGTCGGAGACAAATTATTCAGAAGACTTATCTTATCGCCAGTTTTTTCTTTTCGTTCGACAAGAAAATTTAGATGCAGAAAGAATGTTTGAACGAAATAATACTTTATATTTTCAATTGAATGAGGATGAAGTTTCTATGATTGAAAAATATCAGGATGTTATTCGGCGACGCGTAAATTATTTAGGTCATGAAATATATTTGCGTGATGTACAAGGATTTGAAACCGAAACACTGGATTACGGTATTAAAATCACTGTAACATCCAACGAAGGGGGAATTTATGAAAAAACAATATCATTTGAACAATGATGAACGAGGTTTTTTCTTACCATATGTGATGGTTTTGAGTACAATAATTTTAATATTTGTTGCAAATACTATTTATATTTATGAAAATGAATTAGAAATTTCTAGTAATTTAATTGATCAAATTACGTACGAAACACAGTATGAAATGGCAATTGCTAAATTATTACGAGAACGACCATTTGAACAGACTAACGAAGGAATGGAAGCATATAATTTACCTAATGGTAAAACAGATGTATTTTATACAAAAGAAAATGAGCGTTTACAAGTAAAAGTACAAGTTTATGGGGAAGATGATTATATGTATCCATTTCATCGGACGATTCATTTAAGGGGAGATATCACGAAAGAATGAGGAAAAAATCATTGTTCTAACATATGTTTCATTTACAATATTCATTTCCTAGTTTATAATGATATTTGTATTAGGTTACGTTAAAGGAGGGGAAAAAGCATGGATCGAATGTTTCGAGTGCTTGCCTTTTGGACAGGGGTTTTCATGGTAATGTTCTTCGTTGGAGAAATGTATAATACTGCTGTATTATTCCTAGTACAAACGGCTTTTTTCCTAACACTAAGTTATTTAAAGCTTTCAGAACGAATGTACTTATATTTGTTCGGTGCGTACTTAACAGTGTTTATGATCGGATTTACTTGGTATACAGAATTTATTATGATTCCAAGCTTCGGTTAATAAACAGAAAAACACCTCTGCTATATGCAGGGGTGTTTTTCATGTAGTACGAAATTGGTTATTCCTTATATAAATGAGCGCACCTTGTAATACTTCTACATGAATTTTTGGTTGTAGCCTTTTGTACATAGCCGACTTTTCATTTTTATGCATGTTCGTATCATGTTTTTCATACATTGTTTCTTCTAATTTCATCTCACGATAACTTGTCATTGCCCATTCATATGATTTTGATTCTAAGTGTTGATTAATTGCTTCGTCCATTCGTTTGTATCCATTTAAAACGGAAATTATTGGCGCAATGGTGTAACAATAATCATTCATTTTTTCTTGTAACGATTTTTCCTCCAGTTTTTCCATCATTTGAAACTCGATAATTCCGTGAATTAACTGTAGCCCCATAGAAATGATTTCCTCTGTATGTATTTTACCTTCATAACAAATTTTTACATTTAATAATAACCATGGATATAACATCGTCTCCGTATTCGTATAAATCGATTCATAATAAACACCATAAACTGTACTCTTCTGTAACCATGACATTGTACGATTGTATAGTGGAGTGTCGTACTGGAGTGTATAATTATTTACCGTTTTGTCATTTGTTGTAAAGGACACTTTTTGGGGAATTCCTTCTTGTTGCATCGTTTCCATATATGTCCAATAAAATGGACGGTGCATGATTGCTTTGTCTATTTCTTTCGTTAATTGCACTGTTATGGAGTTATTTTCCTCGGACACAATATCACAATTCGTTATGCGAAAAAAGTTTTTATAAAACGTTTGTAGAAAAGATAGAGTGGACATCTTTTTCACGGCCTTTCCATATGTACTTTATGTTTATGAATCAACCATATATTCATTCATTTTTTGTTCTAATAGTTTATCCATACCACCAATTGATTCTTGAAAGACATTTATTTTTTTATAAATGACACGTAAAATATGAGCTTCAATCGTATGTTCAAGTACGAGATGGATCATGCGAACATCATTTTTTTGGCCAAAACGATGAATCCTCCCAATCCGTTGTTCTAAACGCATTGGATTCCAAGGTAAATCATAATTAATTAATATATGGGCGAAATGTAAATTGATACCTTCACTACATGCGTCTGTTGCTACTAGTACTTGTTTATCATTTTTAAACTGTTCCACAATCCACTGTTTATTTGATTGTGATAAGTCTCCTGAAAAGGCAACACTGTTTATCCCGTGTTGCTGTAAATACCACTGTATATAATATTGACTCGGTTTATATTGGGTAAAAATAACAACTTTTTCATCTTTTATCGATTGGAACAGATCTATCAATACTTTTGCTTTTATATGATGGGGGAGACTTGCAATATCAGATAATAATTGTTTTTCAGATGGTTCGTTTTTTTGTAGGGAAAGATAACATGCTTCCCTAGAAGAACAGAATTGTTTTAGATAAACCCAATGAGGTGTCCTGGATTGGATCATTTTCTTTTTTAGTTGATCGTATACAACTTGTTCCTCCTCTGTAAAATAAATAAATTTAGTTTCTATATTTCTTCCAGGGATAAAATCTATATGGTCCTGTCGTTGATTACGAATGAGTACACGACTTAACCTTTCTCTAAATACGGACTGACTGGATTTATATAATTGTCGAAATGAATGGATGTCTGCAAATAATGTCGGTTGGACGATTTGGATTAAATAATAAATATCATCGAGTGTATTTTTCATTGGGGTAGCAGTTAATAATAAACAATATTTCTTGTTTATTTGTTGTACCATTTGATAATTTATCGTTTTTGGATTTACTACTTTATGCGCTTCATCAATGATGAGCAAATCAAAACAGTGTTGCTCAAATACTTTTCGATTCCTTTTTACTTGTTCATATGAACATAGAACGATGTCGTCTAAATCGGAAGAATTAATTTTTTTATAAACAGTTGGATAAATAAAAAACTTTAACCGTAATTCCTTTTCCCATTGATAAATAAGAGAGGCTGGAACGATAATCAATATTTTTTTTGCCATTTTACGAACTAACAGTTCTTTCATAATAAAGCAAGCTTCAATTGTTTTACCTAAACCTACTTCGTCGGCCAAAATAGCTCGTCCGTTCATCGAAAAGAGTACCTTGTCACATACTTCCTTCTGATGAGGTAACATCGTAACATTTTTAATATAATTTGTACTTTCTAATTGATCCATCGTTTTATGTATACGTTTTTGTTGCATTTTATAATAGAGGGAGAATAAGTCCCAATTACTATTTGATGGATGATGCTCGTTTTCCTTGTACCATTGTCTCCAGCTATGATCTTTATGTACTTTAATTTCCATATAAAATATAACCTCCATTATTGTTAGGATGGTTCAAAATGTATAAAATATACAAAAAAACATATGTAGGATTTTTGTCATCCTACATATGTTTTTCGTTTATTTTTTATGGTCAATTTTACCAGTCCATTTTTTAAAGCCACCTTGCAACATATAGATGTCTGTAAAGTGATGCTTTTTTAAAATAGCTGCGGCTCTAGTTGAACGAGTTGTGTTTTGACAATATAAATAAACAGGCTTGTCAGGGCGTAATGCATTAATACTCTGTTTAAACGTTGTTAAAGGAATATTTCTAGCACCACGAATATGCCCGTTATCGAATTCATTCTGTTCTCGAACATCAACAAGCTGTGCCTTACGATATCCTTCTATAAATTGTTCCTGTGTTAAAACGGTTAAATATTTTCTTTGACGAAAATAATTAAACAAGGCATAAAGAATGATTAAAAGTAAAACAATAAGTAAACCCCAAAGCATGTAATAATCCTCCAATATAAAATATAGTAAATAAGGTTGCCACATATACTATATACATTATATGAATTGATACATCTTTTTACAAATAATCAGTAGATTTTTTTCTATGAAACAGGTAGAATACTGTATTGTCGGCTTTTGTATAAAAATTTATTTCAAACATAGAATTATCAGTTTTTTCAATATATAGAACTTTATAACCTTTTCGAACACAACATATTGATTTATTCTTATTTTTTGTGTACATTAGAAATAGAAGAAAATTACAAAAGCAATGAGAAATTCGTATGTAGGGAGCGATCAACAGTGGCAACAAATTTATCAATAAAAGAAAAAATTAACATTGCGTCTTTAAACGAGGATATTAAACAATTTAAGCAAGTTGAACCAATAACGGACGATATGAATATTATGCATGAAGGTGTTTCTAGACTAGTAATGTTAGACCGCTATGCATTTAAAGATACGGAGAAGAAAACATTGAAAAAAGGGGATTTTGTCGTTTTAACCGTAAAACCAGATCCAAAATTCCCAGCACGTGGTTATGGATTTGTAGAATCGATTAATTGGGAAGAAAACAAGGCTGAAATTAAGGTAGCGGAAGAGTTTGTTGCCGTATTAGATGATGAGCAAGAAGTCGAAACAGGTATGATTAAACGTGATTTAGACACGATTGATAAACCTTTAGAAATTTTTTATGAGCAAATTGCAGCACGAAATGCGAAAGGTTTATCCTTAGTTGAAACATCGGATGAAAAAAGACAAGCATCTTATGAGATGTTTAAAGAGCAATTAGAAACATTGCGTTTCGTTCCTGCGGGTAGAGTGTTATATGGGGCAGGATCAGAAACAGATGTCACTTATTTTAATTGTTATGTAATGCCTTATATTCAAGATTCAAGAGAAGGCATTTCAGATCATCGTAAACAAGTAATGGAAATTATGTCACGTGGTGGTGGAGTCGGAACAAATGGTTCGACATTACGTCCACGTAACACGCTAGCACGCGGTGTAAATGGTAAATCTTCTGGATCTGTTTCTTGGTTAGATGATATTGCTAAGTTAACACATTTAGTTGAACAAGGTGGTTCACGTCGTGGAGCCCAAATGATCATGCTTGCGGACTGGCATCCTGACATTATTGAATTTATTATTTCAAAAATGCAAAATCCACGTATTTTACGTTATTTAATTGAAAATACGACAGATGAGCAAATTAAACAATTAGCAAATGAAAAATTAAAATTTACACCTTTAACAGAAACAGAAAAAGATTTATATCAAGGAATTGTTAATTATAAAAACATGCCTGGTTTAGGTGGATTTACAAAAGAAGCAATTAAAGAAGCGGATGAAAAATTAAGAACTGGTGGTACATACGATGTCCATCAATCAGAATTTTTAACGGGTGCAAATATTTCTGTTTGTTTAACGAAAGAATTCATGGAAGCCGTTGAAACAGATGGAGAATACGCCTTACGTTTTCCAGATGTAGAGAACTACACGCAAGAAGAAATGAAACAGTATAATGAAGAATGGCATAAAATTGGGGATGTACGTCAATGGAAAGACAAAGGTTTTCGTATTCGTACATACCGTAAAGTAAAAGCAAAAGAATTATGGGATTTAATTAATATTTGTGCAACATATTCAGCAGAACCAGGCATTTTCTTTATCGATAATGCAAACGATATGACAAATGCGAAAAGTTATGGACAACAAGTTGTTGCAACAAATCCATGTGGGGAACAACCACTTGCTCCGTACTCTGTATGTAACTTAGCTGCAATTAACTTAGCTGAAATGGCAAATAAAACAACGAAACAAGTGGATATGGAAAAATTAAAAGAGACGGTTCGTGTCGGTGTGCGAATGCAAGATAATGTTATCGATGCAACTCCATATTTCTTAGAAGAAAATAAAACACAAGCACTTGGCGAGCGACGTATCGGATTAGGTGTAATGGGATTACATGACTTATTAATTTACTGTGAAACACGCTATGGATCTGAGGAAGGAAATCGATTAGTAGACGAAATTTTTAAAACGATTGCTGTCACAGCTTATCGTGAATCTGTAGAACTTGCGAAAGAAAAGGGGAGCTTCCCATTTTTAATTGGAAAAACGGAAGAAGAAACAAAACAACTTCGTGAAGCATTTATTCAAACAGGATTCATGAAGCAAATGCCTGAAGATATTCGTCAGGATATTGTAACGTATGGAATTCGTAACTCTCATTTATTAACGGTCGCTCCAACAGGGTCAACGGGAACGATGGTAGGGGTGAGTACTGGTTTAGAACCATATTTCTCCTTTTCATATTACCGAAGCGGTCGTTTAGGAAAGTTTATTGAAGTGAAAGCTGATATTGTACAAGAGTATTTAGAACGTCATCCTGATGCTGATGAAAATAACTTACCTGATTGGTTTATTTCTGCAATGGAATTAAGTCCAGAGGAACATGCAGATACACAATGTGTCATTCAAAAATGGATTGATAGTTCTATTTCAAAAACAGTTAATGCACCGAGAGGATATACTGTGTCGCAAGTTGAACAAGTTTATCAACGCTTATACAAAGGTGGCGCAAAAGGTGGTACTGTTTATGTGGATGGAAGCCGTGATTCACAAGTACTAACATTAAAAGCAGAAGAGTCTACATTTGATGAAGTGGAAGAAACTAATGAAGAATTTGATGTTGTTAAACCGAAAGTAGTTTTAATGGAAACTATACAAGAGTTAGATAAAACGACTGTAAACATCGGCTCTGAAGTCGGCGATCGTTGTCCTGTATGTCGTAAAGGGCATGTTGCTGAAATTGGTGGATGTAATACGTGTACAAGTTGTGGTGCACAACTAAAATGTGGATTATAATAAATTCGTCTTCAAAGAGATAGAGACTAATATTATTCATGAAGAACGGTCATGTTTATCATAAAAAGATAAATATGACCGTTATTTATGTTGAATTCGTTGCAATGAAAGGCGCAATAAAGGTGGGCAAAACAAAAGGAGTCCCAATTATAATTTATTGAAACTCCTTTATCTATTTAAGCTCAGTACTATTCAAGTTTTACTGTAGTTTATTGTGAAACTAATTGATTTTTGCGTTTTTTAAGAAGATGTGCCTCTCGTTTTTGCAGCATACGTTGATATAAGTTATTTAAAATGATCATCGAACAAACAATGGCAGCTCCTGCCCATTCATATCCTGTTATTGTATGTCCTTGAATCAAACGAATCACTATAGTTGTTACCGGTGCTAAGTTAATGAATAAAATAGCATTGATTGGTTTTAACATGACAACTCCTTTATTCCAAAATAGTAACGCAAAAATTCCAGGTAAAGTTATCATAAACAACATATTGTATCGGACGGTATATATTTCTTGTAATGTTGGAACTTCTACATATCCAAAAACACTACTGAAAATGACAACAACTGTAGCTGTTAATGTTCCATATAAACAAGTTAAAGTAGAGTATCTTAGTACAGACCATTTTGGGAATTGACTACCACCAAATGTATATAAAGCCCAACCAGCAGCAGCTGAAAATAAAATGATCAATGGAATTAATCGTCCGGGACCGAATAATGATTGAAAGTTACCGTTTGTTACGACTAATAATACGCCAATAAATGCACCGAATACAGTTAAAATTGTAAAAGTGTAAGGACGTTTTTTCGTTAAAATCCACACAATTAAAATCGATATAATTGGCGCTAATGCTTCCATAATAGAAGCTAATACAACACCGGCATCGCCTAATAAATTTTGACCCCAGAAAATGAATAAATTATAAATTGTAAAACCCATTGCTCCGAAAAACCAAATCATAAACCCATGACCTTCTAGTTTAAACGCTTGTTTTCCTTCAATAAAATAAAGGAAAACAACTAAAAGAACAGTTACAGGTAAATAGCGAATGATCGTAAAATAAAACGGGTCAATGTATTGGAAGGCGTGATCTGCAACTGGGAACATAGCACCCCATGACATACTTGCGATAGCACAAAGTATTGCCCCGATTAAAATACTGTTTCTCATTTTGATATCCCCAATCAAAAATAATATGTATATGTATTAGTACTTACTTATTATTTAACAATAAAACGACTATCATGTAAAATGATTATAAGAGATAACAAGTATCTTAAAAAGTGATAGTAGGTGAATGGAATGAACATGAAAGATTTACAAATATTTCATACGGTTGCAAACTGTGGAAGTATTAATCAGGCAGCAAAACAATTAAATTATGTCCAATCAAATGTAACTTCCCGCATTAAAAAACTCGAACAATCTTTGAATACAATATTATTTCATCGGCATCAAAAAGGCATTACGTTAACAAATGAAGGGCACGCGATGTTACCATATGCAAAAAAGATTCTATCTTTAGTAGAAGAAATGAAGATGATTTCATCCGACAGTGAAAATCCGACAGGGAAATTAGATATTGCATCTGTTGAAACGGTGATTAAATTACCATATATTTTGTCACGCTATCTAGATAAATATGATCTTGTAGATTTAACATTATCTACAGGTGTAACAGCTGAATTAAAGGAGAAAGTTATGAATTATGAGTTAGACGGTGCTTTTGTAACGAAAAGTGAGATTACAAATGACCCAAATTTACATCAAATGGAAGTTTTTCATGAAAAACTAGTGCTCATTTCAAATAATACCGATATGTCTATGGAAGATATTATAGAAAAACCAATTTTACGTTTTAGTGATGGTTGTGGGTATCGACAAAAATTAAACGAATGGTTGCATGATCAGCAAATAATCCCGAAAAAAGTGATGGAACTAGGGACATTAGAAACAACATTAGGATCCGTTATATCTGGATTAGGTGTTGCTTATGTTCCTTATGCGGCCGTGGAGGAATATGTAAAACAACATTTAATTCATTGCTATGAATTACCGGAAAAGTATAGTCATATTACGACGGTTTTTATTTATCGTCAAACAGATCATCATACACCAGCATTAAAGAAATTTATTGATACGATTGAAGAGGTTACAGAATTTCACATATAAAGAAACACTTTTTTTCTCTAAGTTGCTAATCAATAGCCTTATATATCAATACTTGTCAGTTAGGCATATTTACGGTATAGTAATAATAGAAAAAATGTTGCCCTTACTAAAAATAGAAAAGAGGAAATCATTTGCCAACACCAACTCCAAGTATGGAAGATTATATTGAACAAATTTATAATTTAATTGATACAAAAGGCTATGCACGGGTAACAGATATTGCAGAAGCATTACTCGTACATCCATCTTCTGTTACAAAAATGATTCAAAAATTAGATAAGGACAAGTATGTCCATTATGAGAAATATCGAGGATTTATTTTAACGGAAAAAGGAAACAAAATTGGAAAACGACTCGTATTCCGACACGAACTATTAGAAGATTTTTTAGAAATTATCGGTGTAGATGAGGATAAAATTTACGAAGATGTCGAAGGAATTGAGCATCATTTAAGTTGGAATGCAATTGACAGGATTGCGGATTTAGTACAATTTTTTGAAGAAGATTCGTCTAGAATTGTACGGTTACAACAAATTAATAAAGATAGTAAACAACAAGAAAATGAGTTAGAAAAAAAATGACCAAGCATTAATTAGATGCTTGGTCATTTTTGTTATCTTTTATTGATTTTTTACCTTCAATCACAGTTAAGTGTGGCGCATTTCTACGACGTTTACGTTTCTTTTTTTGTTTATCGAGCTCTTGTTTGTTGTATTGTCTTGGAACAAACTTTTCTGCCATACTTTTTGATTGTTTTTTCCCGAAACGTTCATTCGATTGTTTTGCTGCTTTTCGGTATTTTTTCATTTCATCAGATGTTTCACCAGTTCGTCTTTGTAGAAAATATGATAGCACTTTAAAAAGGACATATGCTATCACAATCATGATGACGATTTGAATGAAAAATTTTCCAGGGTTCCTCACTAAGGATGCACCTAAACCGATAGCCGCTAAACCGACAAGCATAAGTAAAAATACAGGGGGCTTATTGCGTTTCATTCACATATACCTCCTTTACAAAGCTAATATTACATAACTTGATTACTTTCTTCTAATACAATTGCTTCCGCTTCTTTTACGTCGTCATTTTCTAACACTCTTTTAAATGAGTGTAGTGCAACTTCTACTTGATCATCATTAGGTTCTTTGGTTGTTAATAATTGTAGCCATAATCCAGGATACCCTAATACGTGTAACACTGGAATGTTTCGAAGTTTGTTCGTAACATATAATACTTCAAAAGATAATCCAATTACGACAGGAATTAAAAAGATACGGTTAACAATTCTCCACCATAATGGATCTGTTGCTACGAACATATAGACGAATATGCCGACAAATACTGTAAACAGCATGAAGCTTGAACCACAACGATAATGTAATCTTGATTGACTTTGTACATTTTCTACAGTCAATGGTAAATTGCTTTCATAACAATTAATTACTTTATGTTCTGCACCATGATATTGAAACACTCGTTTTATTAGTGGTGTAAGTGAAATAATGTAAATGTAGCCAAGTAATAAAATGAGTTTAAACAAACCTTCTAATAATACTTGCCCCGTTTTTGTTGGAACAAGATCGGTAAAGAAGTTTGCTACAATAGCAGGTGTTACTGTAAAGATTAGTTTACTGACGATAAAAGATAGTACGCCAACTACTCCAATCCCTAGCATCATAACGAGCTTTGATGTTTCTTTTTCTTCTAACATTTTTTCATCATCTTCTGGGTCGACATCGTAACGATCAGAGGCAAAATCTAAATGTTTAATTCCGTTGGCACTTGCTTGAACAAGTGCAACAATACCACGAACGAATGGAATTTTCTTTAATTGTTTCGCTATATTTGATTCTTCCCGTTCTACTTCAAAATATTCAATACTATTGTCTTTTCTTCGTATAGCAGATACGAAACTGTTTTTACCGGCAAACATAACGCCTTCAACTAAAGCTTGCCCACCGTAATTCGTTTCTCTTTTATTCAACAGTGATCACCAACCTTATCTTTATTTTACTAGAAAAAACCGAATATCACTAGTAGAGATACCTTTTTTTATGATGAAATTTTTAAAAATGGATATATTAATGAATAAAAGGAGGATTTTTTTATGCAAAAAAAGTTATCTACATATGATGTGTTTCTATATTCGATATTAGTTGGCTGTGTCGCAACGATTTTTTTACTATTCTTTTTACTTTTCTTCCATACTTTTCACTTTATAACGTTTCATCCATTTTCTATAACAGAACAAATCATTATAAAAGACCATTGGTTCATTCGAATATTATATTATAGTTGTCTTTTTATTGTGTATTGTATATGTTCCGTCGTATTGTCGTTAATTTATTTTTTGTTTTGGCGTAAAAGAAAAGAATGGCAAATAGGAGTCGTTTACGGCATCGGTTTGTGGGCAATTTTCTATATACTATTCCCATACTTGTTTGTCGATAAACTGTATATTATGCATTTGCCAATGAAAATGACTGTAACGATGTTCTGTTTAAGTGTTTTATATGGATTGTTTGTCGGCTATTCGATTTCTTATTATGATCAAAGTGTTTCAATGTCAACTTCTACGTAATATTTCACACAATCTTCTTCTTTATGCTAAAATAAGAAAATAAGGGTAAGGAAATGTTTCTGTTGTATCATGATTATATGATCGATTGCTTTTGATTTCATGATGCAACGATTTTCTTTTGACTTAAATAGGTACAGATGAAATTATAGAAAAGAAGGTGAAAATGTGAAACTTGAACAAGTAAGGAGAAAATTATTAGAACAAGAGTTGGATGCTATACTCGTTACAAGTCCTTATAATAGAAGATATATGACAAACTTCACTGGTACAGCTGGTGTGGCAATCATTACGCAAACGGAAGCATTATTTATAACTGATTTTCGTTATACAACACAAGCTACAGAGGAAGCGAAAGAATTTACAGTTATTGAGCATTCTGGGTTATTATTAGATGAAATTGCAACCCAATTAAGCATGCACCGAGTTGCAAATGTCGGTTTTGAAGCGGATGATATGACTTATGATCAATATAAAACTTATGAAGCGAAGATTAACGCAAAACTAGTTCCATTGAATGGTTTTTTTGCTTCATTACGTGAAATCAAAACCTTAGAGGAAATACATATTTTAGAAGAAGCTGCTAAAATTGCAGATGATGCATTTGAACATATATTAACGGTTATAAAACCAGGAATATTAGAAATCGATGTAGCAAATGAATTGGAATTTTTCATGCGTCGTAAAGGTGCGACGTCTTCCAGTTTTGATACAATCGTTGCTTCTGGTTGGCGTTCTGCATTACCTCATGGAGTTGCTTCTCAGAAAAAGATTGAAACAGGAGAACTCGTCACATTAGATTTTGGTGCTTATTATAAAGGGTATTGTTCAGATATTACGAGAACGATTGCAGTTGGTGATATCAATGATCAACTAAAAGAAATCTATGATGTCGTTTTAGAGGCGCAAAAATTAGGAGTAGCGAATATTAAAGCGGGAATGACAGGGAAAGAAGCGGATGATACTACGCGATATTATATTACAGAAAAAGGATATGGACAATACTTTGGTCATTCAACGGGACATGGAATTGGCTTAGAAGTTCATGAAGGTCCTGGTTTATCTCAACGTTCATCTACCGTATTACGACCGAATATGGTTGTAACCGTAGAACCGGGAATTTATATACCAGACGTAGGCGGATGTCGTATAGAAGATGATATTGTGATTACTGAAGACGGGAATCGCATTATCACACATTCACCAAAAGAATTAATTATTGTATAATGGATGATAAGGAGGCTACAAAAATGATTTCAGTAAATGATTTTAAAACAGGTTCAACTATTGAATATGAAGATAATATTTGGCAAGTTATTGAGTTCCAACATGTTAAGCCAGGAAAAGGAGCAGCTTTCGTTCGTTCTAAATTACGTAATTTACGTAATGGGAACATACAAGAGAAGACATTCCGTGCGGGTGAGAAAGTAAAACGAGCTCATATTGAGCATAACAAAATGCAATATTTATATGCATCAGGAGATGTACATGCATTCATGGATACAAATACATATGAACAAATTGAATTACAAGCATCTCAAATCGAAAATGAATTAAACTATATTATTGAAAATTCTTTTGTTGATATTATTATGTATCAAGGAGAAGTAATCGGAATTGACATACCAAATAATGTTGATTTAACGGTGACAGAAACAGAGCCAGGAATTAAAGGTGATACAGTAAGTGGTGGTTCAAAAGCCGCTAAATTAGAAACAGGTTTAGTTGTCCAAGTACCATTATTTATTAATGAAGGCGATGTGTTAACTATTAGTACTTCAGACGGTAAATATGTATCGCGTAAAAATTAATATTGTACGGAAAAACTAGCAAATGATCATCATTTGCTAGTTTTTTGTTTTTTATTTCATATTTATTTTTACATGAACATATAGTGAAGAAAGAAGGGAAAAGGTGTGTTGCATATGGAAAAGATTTTCCAATTGTTTTCACCGAATGTGAAAAAGATGTTAGAAGAAAAGGTGTACAACCAATCAAACCAACTAGAAGAAATACGCCTCCGCATTCAAAAGCCGATTGAACTAAATTTTTTTCAAAACTATCTATTATTAGAAGACTATCCATTCACCGAACAAGAGCGAATGTATTTTTTGAGACAATTAACAAATCATTCTATTTATCGAATGGAAGAGCCGTTTAAACAGGGCTTTTTAACGATTAGTGGAGGACACCGTATCGGATTTTCCGGAGAGGTGTTAACAGATGAAAAACGGATTAAAGAGGCAACATTTTTTAATATTCGGATTGCACAAGAAATAAAAGGAATTTCCAAACCACTATTAAAAAATATTAGAGAAGGAAATACGTTGCAACATACAATCATTTTTGGAGCGCCACAAACTGGTAAAACGACTTTACTCCGTGACCTTGCAAAGCAAATAAGTGATAGTGAGATCATTCCCCAAAAAGTTGCGATTGTAGATGAACGTTCAGAATTAGCTGCTTGTAAAAACGGCATACCGCAATTAGATATCGGGGTACGCACAGATATAATGGATAACTGTTTAAAACAATTTGGGATGTTTATGATGATTCGTTCCATGTCACCACAAATATTAATTATAGATGAAATAGGAAGCAAAGAAGATGTACAGGCAATTTCAGAAGCGATTCGAACTGGGGTAACGATTATCTGTACCGCACATAGTAATGATATCGAGGAACTAATGGAAAGACCACAATTAAAAAGTTTATTTGAACAACAGTTGTTTCAACGATTTGTTCATGTAACTCGAGAAGCAAATGGTGCTTTTACATTTACGACATTCCATAAAGAGAATGAAAAATTGGACTTTTACAAGGTGCATAAAAGATGAAATGGTTTGGTGCATGTATGATTTTACTATGTACTTCATGGTTCGGTCATCACTATAGCATGTTGTATACAAAAAGAGAAAGGCAATTAAAACAATTAATTTTTTCATTTCATATCATGGATGCGGAAATCGTACATAATCAACGCCCGTTACAAGAAACTTTTTCCATTATAAGCGAAAAGCTTGCTGACCCATTACAACAGTATTATCAGTCATTGGTTGATGAAATGGAAACGATTATTACAAATTTATCAGTTATTTGGGAAAAAGAAACAGATAATTTATTACAAATAAGTGCGCTACAAAAGGATGAAATAATTGTTTTAAAGCAATTTGGCCACACATTAGGTGATTATGCCCTAATAAAACAACATGAACAAATAACATTAACAATTACTTATTTGGAACAAATTTTAGAACAAGCAATGGAAGAGCGTAAAAAATATAGCAAACTATATACGAAACTTGGTATATTTTTCGGTATTTTCCTCGTCATTTTACTTATGTAATGGCGTTGTATTAAATGTAAATGAAGCTAGAAAGGGGTTATGTTTATGTTGGTTGACGCTACCATATTATTTCAAATTGCTGGGATTGGGATTGTAACGGCGTTAATCCATACTATTCTAAAGCAGATGGGCAAAGAAGATATTGCTCAATTTGTATCCCTTGTTGGTTTCATCATCGTTTTATATTTTGTTGTAAATCATTTATCACAATTATTTCAGCAAATGAAATCAATTTTTTTCATGTAAGGAATAAAACATGACTATTATACAAATTATACTCATTTGTATCGTTGCAGCTTTTTTATTTATTATTGTGAAAGAAGTAAATGCATCTATTGCCTTTGTGATCGTTCTTTGTACAAGCATGTTTGTTTTGTTTATCGTCATGTTAGAAATAACGAAAATTATCCAATTGTTACAATCATTAGCACAGTTAGTTCGAATTGACTCCATTTATATTCAAACAATCTTTAAAATTGTTGGAATTGCTTATATAACCGAGTTTGCAGCAAATATGATGCGTGATGCTGGGTTATCGTCGATTGGTTCAAATATAGAACTTGCAGGAAAAGTATTCATTTTAATTTTAGCGATACCGATTATTCAAGCAGTCATTCAAATTATTTTACAATTTATCCCAACGGAATATCCTTTTTAAAGGGAGTGGAAAGGATCGAAATAAATGTATGAAAAACTACATCTTCCTTATTATTATATTGATTCTTATTAGTCCATCTGAAGTGGTAGCGGAAGAGAGCTTAACTGAGAAAGATATTCAAATTGAAAAAGAATTACTACAGTCGATTCCACTGGAAGATATTGAACTATATTGGGAAACAATCCAAACAGAATACGGAGCGTATTTTACTGAATTAACGAATAAAGATATAAGAGATTTAATAATGCAAGATGGAAGTTTTTCACTCAAAAACATGGCAAAAGGATTGTTTCATTATTTGTTTTATGAAATATGGATACAATCTACACTCCTTTCGCAACTATTGCTTCTTGCGATATTACATTTACTCTTACAAGCAATTCAACATGCATTTTTACATGAAACAGTAAGTAAAGTAGCGAATTTCATAGTTTATATCGTAATTTTATATATTTCACTTCAAAGTTTTCATCACGTGTTTACGTATACAAAAGATACGATTTTAATGATGAATAATTTCATGATAGCACTTTTACCAATTTTACTCTCCTTATTAGCAACTTCAGGACAATTATTAACAGCTGCATTTTTTCATCCGACTATTATATTTTTAACCCATATAAGTGGTTTATTAATGACAAGGCTCGTCCTTCCGTTTTTATATATCGGTCTACTCTTAACGATGGTGAGCCATTTCAATGAACGGTTCCAAGCAACAAAATTAGCACATTTATTTAAACATGTAAGCATAGGATTAATTAGTGTGTTTTTCACTGTTTTTCTTACAGTTTTATCCATACAAGGAGCGGTTCATACAGTACAAGATGGTTTGCTTTTAAAAACGACAAAATTTCTATCGAGTAATATCATTCCGATTATTGGGCGGACCTTTACAGAGGCGACCGACACATTTTTATTTGCAGCACAATTATTAAAAAACGGAGTTGGAATTGCTGGTGTTGTGATTCTTGTACTGATTGCAATATTTCCTTTAATTAAGATTGTCATTATTGCATTTCTATATAAATTAGCTGCTGCCCTTATTCAACCTTTAGGCAATAAAGAAGTAAGTGCCATGTTACAAACTGTAAGTCAATATATGATGTTTTTATTCACATGTTTGCTTATCGTGTCCTTTATGTTTTTTATTTCCGTCGTCATTATGATTGTTTTGAGCAATATTCCGCTATTTTTGAGGTAGGGATGACCATGCAGTATATCGTTGATTGGGTTACTCAAATAATAATTTTTATTTTTATAGGAACGATCATTCAAATATTGCTACCAGAAAACCAATTTAGAAAATATGTTGAAATCGTACTTGGACTTTTTTTATTACTTATATTTTTACAACCAGTTGTAAGTTTAATGAATATATCACTTGATTTATCATGGCATAAAATGGAACAGATGCTTATACCGGAAAATGTAGAAGAAAATATTACTTGGAATGGTTTAGAAACAGAAAGGGATGCATATATATGGAATGAGTCAAAAGAAATTTTAATGGAAGAAGCAAATCGACAATTAACTGGACAAGTAATACGTGACATTGACTTTATCTTGGAGGAGACGACCTTACAGGAAATGGTTGTGTATCTGGATGAAGAAAAAGAAAAATTTATCCACGTTGATAAAATCATTGTAAATGACGATGCATCCTATTCTGCACAAACGGAAAAAGACGAACAACTAGTGAAAAAATTACAACAAATATGGGAAGTGAACGATGTGCCAATTAAAATACAGTGGGGGAGGCGATTAGAATAAAGTGGATCAAATATGTTGTAAGTTGGATAGAAAAGGATAAAAAAAACAAATATATTTTATTTATTGGCTTAATAGGGATGCTCGTATTATTCATTGGAAATAACAACAAAAAAATAGAAGAACCAAATGATGTATACGTACAGGAACAAGACACACAAAAAGAAACAGAAACAATTCATGTAGAAGACAAACATATTCGTGTACTAGAAGAACAGTATGAACAATCACTGCAACATATTTTGAATAAAATGAATGGAATACAAGATGCAGAAGTGATGATTAATATCGATTCTACTAATGTACAAATATATGAGAAAGATCATTTAACACAAAAACAACAAACAGAAGAACAAGATACAAATGGTGGGACTCGCCAAGTAGAGGACGAGTCTAAAGAAACAAAAATTGTCTTTATAAGGGAGGGAGAAAAAGAAGTACCATTATTAACTCAATTAAAAAAGCCAGAAGTAAGAGGTGTTTTAATCATCGCTAATGGAGTACAAAGTGCTAATAAACAAAAAGAAGTAATTGACGCTGTTGCAAAAGTGTTAGATATTCCAACATATAAAATTTCAGTACAACAAAAATGAAAGGGGTAAGTAAATGAAACGACAAACAGTTTGGTTATTGACAATGTTAAGTTTAATGATTGTTTTAAGTGTATACTATATTGTTTCAGACAAAGAAAACATGACGTTTCAAGAAGTAAATGATGACTTTTTGGAAGAGGATATAACGATTGAAGATATTGAAGAGGTCAGTGTGAATGAATTATATACGACGATTCGAATGGAGTTAGAAGATGAACGAAATTTAAAAAAGGAGCGTTTAAAAGAAATTATCGCTTCAAATGATGCAACGACAAACGAAATAAACGAAGCATTGAATGAGATGTCGACATTAGAATCATTATCAACAAAGGAACAAATTTTACAAGAAATGATCAAAACGAATTACGAAGGTTTTAAAGATGTTCTCGTTCGAACAGACGATGACAAAGTTCATGTGCATATATTATCTGATTCATTAGAAAAACAAGAAGCTGTACAAGTAATGCAAATGGTAAAAGATGAATTTAGTGAAAAAGAAATCGATGTTAAACACGAACTTGTTACGAAATAATACGGTACATATAAGGGGATGTTACAAACATACTAGCCTTTATTTCATATTTACACGATAAAAGATATTTTAGAAACGAAATAATGGGTACATGGATATTTTCATGCTATCTATTATTTCGTTTTTTGTGTAAAAGAAAAAAATGTGAATATGATGTATATTTTTTCAAAACAACTTTTCTATGGTAAAATTATGTTTACATTTAATTTTAAATAGTGCATTTATGACCGAATACCAATGTATTTAAACAATATAATTAAAATTAAGTGTATTTTGAAAATTTGTGTTAAAATGAATATCGAATGAGATAATTATTTGAAAAAAGGGGAGTTATACATATGTTTAAGGTACAAGAATTAAGAGAATTAATTAGATTAATCGATCAATCGTCTATTAGTGAATTTACGTATGAGAATGACGGATCAACGATGACAATTAAAAAAGAAACAAAACAATCGGTCGTAAATCAAGTAGAAGAGGTAGTACAACAAGCAGTACCAGTACAAACTCAAGCCGTTGTAGAAGAGAAGAAGGAAGAGGTTGTTTTAAAAGAAATCCCTAAACAACAAGCAGTTCCTGCACAAACAGAAGATGATGACTCTATTATTGAAATCGTTTCCCCAATGGTTGGAACGTTCTATCGTAAGCCATCACCTGAAAGCGATGCATATGTAGAAGTAGGCTCAACAATTAATGATGAAACAATTGTTTGTATTGTAGAAGCAATGAAGTTATTCAACGAAATTGAAGCGGAAACAAGTGGTGAAATCGTAGAAATTTTAGTTGGTGATGGAGAATTAGTAGAATATGGACAACCACTATTTAAGGTAAAAACTAAGTAAAAGTAAGGGGACGATATAACGTGATTAAAAAATTATTAATCGCAAATAGAGGAGAAATTGCTGTAAGAATTATTCGGGCATGTAAAGAATTAGGTATTCAAACAGTAGCAGTTTACTCTGAGGCAGATAAAGAGGCATTACATGTACAAATCGCAGATGAAGCTTATTGTATCGGACCTGCACCTGGGCCAGAAAGTTATTTAAATATGACTAATATTATAACGGTTGCAAAATCAACTGGTGTGGATGCCATTCATCCTGGGTATGGATTTTTAGCAGAAAACGTAGATTTTGCAGAATTATGTCGCGAATGTAATGTGAAATTCGTTGGTCCAACACCTGAAGCGATTCAAAAAATGGGAATTAAAGATGTGGCGCGTCAAACGATGAAAGAAGCAGGAGTACCAATTGTTCCTGGTTCTGATGGGATTTTAGCGAATGAAGAAGAGGCAGTGAAAATAGCGAATGAAATTGGTTATCCAGTCATTATTAAAGCGACAGCCGGTGGAGGCGGTAAAGGTATTCGTATCGCCCAAAATGAAGAAGAGTTAATTAACGGTTTCCGTATTACACAAAAAGAAGCGGAAACATCATTTGGTAATCCTGGTGTTTATTTAGAAAAATGTATTGAAGATTTTCGCCATGTTGAAATTCAAGTTATGGCAGATGAACACGGTAATGTCATTCATTTAGGAGAGAGAGACTGCTCTATCCAACGCCGTTTACAAAAATTAGTCGAAGAAACACCATCACCAGCTATTACACCTGAGCTTAGAAAAGAGATGGGAGAAGCATCTGTCCGTGCTGCTAAAGCTGTAAATTATGTTGGTGCTGGAACGATTGAATACATTTTTAACCGCAAAAATAACGAATTTTATTTCATGGAAATGAATACTCGTATTCAAGTAGAGCACCCCGTAACAGAAATGGTTACTGGAGTTGATTTAATTAAAGAAATGATCCGCGTTGCAAACGGGGAAGAACTGGCATATAAACAAGAAGATATCGAATTAAACGGTTGGTCAATTGAATGCCGAATTAATGCGGAAGATCCATTTAATAACTTTATGCCTCAACCTGGTAAAGTAGACATGTATTTAGCGCCAGGAGGTTTAGGAGTACGTGTTGATTCAGCAGTTTATCCTGAATACTTCATTCCACCTTTTTACGATTCCATGGTAGCTAAGCTTATTACACATGGTAGAACGAGAGAAGAAGCAATTCAGCGGATGAAACGTGCATTAGATGAATTTGTAGTAGAAGGAGTTAAAACGACTATACCGTTCCATTCAAGAATTATGGAACATGATGTATTCGTTCAAGGTGATTTTAACACAAACTTCTTAACCGATCATCCGATCACACCAAAAGACGAGTAATACGAGGAAGGTTGGAATAAAATTATTCCAACCTTTTTCTTTGTTCCTATTAGTAACTTTTAATTTGTCATGTTATGATAAAATAATGATAAAGATTAACAATGATAAGTAGAAGGGAACAAAATTCATGGAGCGAAGAGCTGCTAGAGAAGAAGCATTTAAACTTTTATTTTCTGTTGACTTAAATGAAGAGGGAGTCACGGAAGAACATATAGAGGAAACATTCGTTAAAACAATTGTACATGGCGTTATAGCGTATAAAGAAGACGTCGATAATATGCTGAAAGAACATTTAACGAATTGGACCATTGACCGGATTGCATTAGTGGAAAAAACAATTTTACGTATTGCTATATATGAAATTAAGCATGTAGATGATGTACCAACAGCTGTTTCCATTAATGAAGCAGTGGAACTAGCACATAAATATGGTGATGAAAAATCAGGTAAATTTATTAATGGAGTTTTAGCAAAATTAATTAAATAGTTAGGGAGGCATTTTTATGACAGCGGAAGTAATAAACGGTCAAGAATTAGCGAGTAATTTGCGTGAAAAAATGAAACAAGAGGTTGCAGCATTAAATAACAATAAGATTTTCCCTAAATTAACCGTCATTTTAATAGGAGATGATCCTGCATCACAATCTTATGTAAAAGGAAAACATAAAGCGTGTAACGAAGCCGGAATTATTTCAGAGATTATCCGCAAAGATGCATCCATTTCGGAAGCGGAATTATTAGCGGAAATTGATTGTCTAAATAACGATGAAACGGTACACGGTATTTTGGTACAGTTACCAATCCCAAAACATATTGATGAACAAAAAGTAATTGAAGCAATTGATCCAAAAAAAGATGTAGATGGATTTCACCCAATTAATGTCGGAAAAATGATGACTGGTCAAGAAACATTTTTACCTTGTACCCCACATGGGATCCTACAAATGATCCAATCAAAACAAATTGAAACTGAAGGCAAATATGCAGTAGTAATTGGAAGAAGTAATATAGTTGGTAAACCTGTTGGACAATTATTACTAAATGAAAATGCGACAGTTACGTATTGTCATTCAAGAACGAATAATATGAAAGACATTACCAAACAAGCTGATATTTTAATTGTTGCGGTAGGAAAAGAACATGTGATTGATGCAAGTTATGTTAAAGAAGGTGCCGTCGTGATAGATGTTGGAGTAAACCGTACAAAAGAAGGTACTTTAACAGGAGATGTAGACTTTGAAGATGTAAAACAAGTTGCATCATACATAACACCCGTACCAAAAGGTGTTGGACCTATGACCATTACGATGTTATTAAGAAATACGATTGAAGCGGCGAAAAGGATAGAACAATAGTGCAAAAACGCTATGTAACTATCACTGCTTTAACAAGATATTTAAAGAAGAAAATGGATATTGACCCTCATTTGCAAGAAATTTATATAAAAGGGGAAATATCGAATTTCAATTTACATCGAAATGGGCATATGTATTTAACTTTAAAAGATGATGGCGCAAGAATTCCTGCTGTTATGTTTTATGGAGATAATCGTCATGTGAAATTTCGTCCTGAAAATGGTATGCACGTACTGGTTAGAGGGCAAGTAACAGTTTACGAACAATATGGACAATATCAACTATATATAAAAGAAATGGAACCTGACGGAATTGGAGCACTTTATTTAGCGTATGAGCAATTAAAGGAAGACTTACAAAAACGTGGGTTATTTGATATGCACCATAAAAAGAGTATTCCTACATACCCGACTTCTATAGGTCTTGTTACTTCACCGACAAGTGCCGCTGTACGTGATATGATAACGACTATTAAAAGAAGGTATCCGATTGTACAAATAACCGTTATTCCTGCAATTGTACAAGGAAATGAAGCGAAAGAATCGATTGCACAAGCGATTGAATTAGCTAATCGTGTTCAAACATTTGATACGTTAATTGTTGGTCGTGGTGGTGGCTCATTAGAAGATTTATGGGCATTTAATGAATTGAGAGTGATTGAAGCAGTATTTGCTTCGAACATTCCTATTATTAGTGCAATTGGACATGAAACAGATACGACTTTAACAGATTTTGTGTCGGATTTACGTGCACCGACACCAACGGGTGCAGCAGAATTAGCAGTACCTTCCATTATCGATGTAGAAGAAAATCTACTACATATGTCCGTTCGTTTAAAGCAATTATTACAATTAAATATTGCTCGTCGAAAAGAATTGTTGCAGAGAATAGAACAATCACCAACATTTCAAATGCCAAAACAAATCATCTATGAAAAGCAACAATTTGTCGATACATTGGATGATCGTTTACAGCAACAAATAGAAGGGAAATTATACCGTACACAACATCGTGTACAACAAATTGAAACAAAATTATCCTTTTATCATCCTGACCGTAAGTTAAAGCAATTACATGAAAAGGTACAATTCTTAAGTAGCCGATTGGAAGATAAAACGGTACAACATATCCGACAGTCAACCCAACAATTTGTACACATGATTGATAAGTTAACACTCGTCAATCCGCTACACATTTTAAAGAGGGGATTTGCATTACCTTATGATGGAGAGGATCGTGTCGTTAAGTCGATAAAAAATGTAGAAACAAATGATTCTATTAGAATTAAATTGCATGATGGTGACTTATACTGTCAAGTACAGGAAATACGGAGGAGCCAGAATAATGAGTGAACAATTAAATGAACTTTCATTTGAGGAAGCATTAAAAAAATTAGAAGAAATAGTTGCATCTTTAGAAAATGATGAAATCCCATTAGAAAAATCGATGGCTTTATACGAAGAAGGTATGAAGTTATCAAAACAATGTAATCGTATGTTAAAAAACGCAGAAGAAAAAATGACGGAATTAATGCAAGCGGATGGAACGACACAACCTTATGACGAAGTATTGGAGGATTAATATAATTGAATTATTCTATAAAAAATTATATTCAACAAGGAAAAGAAATAGTGGAACAGAAGCTATCATCTTTATATACGGATACGAATATTCCAGAAAATTTAAAGGCTTCCATGGAATATTCATTGCTTGCTGGTGGAAAAAGATTACGACCGATATTGCTCCTTGCTAGTTATCATTCGTTTAAAAAAACGGATGAAGCGAAAACTTTACGTACTGCAGCAGCATTAGAAATGATTCACACTTATTCATTAATCCATGATGATTTACCTGCAATGGATGACGATGATTATCGACGTGGTGCTTTAACTAACCATAAAAAATTCGACGAGGCAACAGCTATTTTAGCCGGTGATGCATTGTTAACAAATAGTTTTGAATTAATTGCAGAAGATGAACTTCTAACTGCAGAAGAAAAAGTTTTTTTAATCACTGAGTTATCCCATGCAAGTGGTCCAGAAGGTATGGTAGCGGGGCAAGTTTTAGATATGGAAGGAGAGATGAGCACTCTCTCGTTGGAAGAACTTGAAAAAGTACACGAACATAAGACAGGAAAGTTAATTTCTTTTGCGATTATTGCTGGAGCGTATTTAGGTAATGCGACAGAAACACAATTAACACATCTAAAAAAATTCGCATACTATTTAGGGATTATTTTTCAAGTACAGGATGATATTTTAGATGTGATTGGCGATCAAGAAAAGTTAGGAAAACCCGTCGGTAGTGATGAAGAGAATGAAAAGAGTACATATCCAAATTTACTCGGATTAGAAGGTGCGAAAAATCATTTATCTGCATATACGGAAAAAGCTTTACAAGCATTACAAGAAGCAAATATAGAACAATCTTATTTAGAACAACTTCTATATTATTTTGGTGAACGCGACCATTAATAAAAACTGTTTCGTTCATGGATTTCTAGTTTTTTTCATGATATAATGTTTTTAATAATGGAATGGTGCAGTATCCTAGTCAGTCCCCCTATTTTGAAGGCGGGCCTAAAAATCTGCCAAAGGGCATATCGATGAAGTTCCTTGTGTCGGCTTGAGGCGCCCAGCCTTGGGTCGATGCTGGGGGTTAAGGTTTATGGGCGATCCACAAAGGCATGTGGGCGTTGACCCATTTACCGCGGAGGCCCATCTCTGTCACGGTCTACCGATACGGAGGCGTGATGGAATGGGGTATGAACCTGTCGAAGGATTAAGTTCTTTCATAAAAAGACAGCGTAGCCTGCCTTGAGTGATTGCCGAGGGGATTAAAGTTTTTAAAATAATAAGTAGGTGGCCAATACTTCATTATTTTGTAGCGCTTTATGAAATCGGTGTTGCAAAAGAGGCTAGAAATAGGTTAAAGACTGTTAGAGGAAAGCTCCTAGGCTGTTCATGTTGACATTTATAAGGGATTATAGTGCGGACTAAGTGGTAATCCAGTCTAACTTTTGGCGACAAGTTAAGATGGGTTTAAAAGGGAACTGCCTTGGTGGCGACACTAGGTATCCATCTGGGAAAACCTACTGGACCTAAGCCGCAGTCTTAACTTTATAAATGACCATTCCTTCTATACTATGATGACATGAATAAGGTATGATATACATATGAATGAAAAAATAAAAAGTTCGATAAAATTTAGTTTAACGATAGCCGTTATCACGTTCGTGTTAGCGGCTATTTTTTCAAGTTTTTCTTCTACGATCTTACCGAAAGTCTCTTGGATGCTCGGTATGATACTTGTTTTATTTTTTGTCGTAATTGGAATCTTTTTTGATATGTTAGGTATTGCAGCAGCTGCAGCAGATCAAAGGCCATTACATGCAATGGCGGCAGAAAAAGTTACAGGTGCAAGAGAAGCTGTTTTAATTTATAAAAATGCGGATAAATTCGCCAGTTTTTGTAATGATGTTATTGGTGATATATCTGGTATTATAAGTGGTAGTGCATTGGCAATTGTTATTATTGAAATAGGTAATTTAATGAACGAGAGTCCAGAATCACCGATGCAATTAACATTATCCATTGTATTAACAAGCCTGATTGCTGCGTTAACTGTTGGCGGCAAAGCATTAGGGAAATATTTTGCGATGAACGCATCGACAAGTATTTTATTAATGACAGGGAAAGCAATTTATTTTATTCAAGAGAAAATGAAAATAAATATCTTTTCGTCAACAAAAAATAATCAAGATAAAAATAAGAAAAAAGGAAGAAATAAATGAGCAAAGAACGACTAGATGTACTGTTAGTTAAACGAAATTTAATCGATACACGTGAAAAGGCAAAACGACTTATTATGGCTGGACAGGTATTTTCTGAAAATGAACGCTTAGATAAGCCTGGCGTAAAAGTTGATGAAAGTATCCCACTTACTGTTAAGGGACAGTTGCCATACGTAAGTCGGGGTGGATTTAAATTAGAAAAAGCATTACAAACATTCGATGTATCTGTTGAAAATAAAATTATGGTAGATATCGGTTCTTCAACTGGCGGTTTTACTGATTGTGCTTTACAAAATGGTGCAAATTTAGTGTATGCTATCGATGTGGGATATAACCAGTTGGATTGGAAATTACGTTCCGATGATCGTGTCATCGTTCGTGAAAGAACGAACTTTCGTCATGTAGAACAGTCATTTTTTGATAAAGGATTACCAAGTTTTGCAACGATTGATGTATCGTTTATTTCATTAAAAATTATTTTGCCAGTATTAAAAACGATTGCGCAAAATGGGACAGATGTTATCGCATTAATTAAACCACAGTTCGAAGCAGAACGAGAACAAGTTGGAAAAAAGGGTGTCATCAAAGATAAAAAGGTACATGTAGAAGTGTTAGAAAAAATTATTTCATTTGTTGAAAACGAAGGGATGATGTGTAAAAATTTATCATTCTCACCGATTACAGGTGGTGAAGGAAATATTGAGTTTTTAGCACATTTATATATCGATGAAATAGTGGATATTTCTACGCCCATAATGGATAAGATCCCAGATATTGTCAAAGAAGCACATGATACACTTAAATAATATTGAGCAGGAGAGAAGGAAATGAGTAAATCAAAGAGACATTTTAAAATTAGGGAAATAATTTCTGAAAATGAAATTGAAACACAAGATGAACTTGTGGAACGTTTAAAAAATTTAGGGTTTAATGTAACACAAGCGACAGTATCACGTGATATAAAGGAGTTACACCTTGTAAAGGTACCATCAAAAACAGGTATATATAAATACAGCTTACCAACAGAACAACGTTTCAATCCACTTGAGAAATTAGAACGATTAATTATGGAAGCATTCGTTAGTATTGATCATGCGAAGAACTTTATCGTATTAAAAACGCTTCCTGGAAACGGAAATGCGATTGGAGTATTAATTGATGATATTGAGTGGGAAGAAGTTCTCGGTACAATTTGTGGGGATGATACGTGCCTCATTATTTGTCGAGAAGAAGAACATGCGGTAGAAGTAAAAGAACGTATCGTGCAAATGTTATAATGTAACAAATTGCGAGGTGATGACCGTTGTTAACCGAACTATCGATAAGAAATTTCGCTATTATTGATGATATATCGATTACGTTTCATGAAGGATTAACAGTATTAACTGGAGAAACTGGTGCCGGAAAATCGATTATTATTGATGCAGTAGAATTATTAGCAGGTGCTCGTGCATCCGTTCATTATGTTCGTCATGGAGAAAAAAAGGCGGAAATTAGTGGTTTATTTTCATTAAAAGATGAGGATGATCATGTGAAAGAAGTGGCTAATTTTTATGACATTGATATTCACGATCAAATGTTAGTACTTGAGCGAACTATAACAAAGCAAGGAAAAAGTATTTGTAAAATAAACAATAAAATCGTGACTTTATCTGTTTTAAAAGAGATTGGTCAAAAAGTAGTAAATATCCATAGCCAGCATGATACTATCCAGTTAATGGATGAAGAAACACATATACAATTATTAGATGCTTACGATGAAAAACAAATTTATCCATTAATAAAAACGTATGATGCATTATATACGAAATTAATTAAATTGAAACAAAAACATCGGCAATTACAAACGAATGAACAAGATATGGTACATCGTTTAGATTTCATTCAATTTCAATTACATGAAATTGAAGAAGCGAATTTACAAATAGGTGAAGATGAAGCATTAACAGATGAAAGAAATAAATTACACCATCATGAAAAACTATATCGGACAGTTGATGAAGCATACAGTTTATTAGCTGATGACAAATACGCTCTCGAATTACTCGATATTGCCCAAAATAATTTACAACAAGTAAAGGATTTAGATGAGAATATAGAACACCATGCAGATGATTTGTCCTCTTTATTTTACCAACTAGAGGAAATTAGTTTTTCATTGCGTCAATATATTGACACTTTATATTATGATGAGAACGAATTGAATGACATTGAAAGCAGGTTAAATGAAATAAATCATTTAAAGAAAAAATATGGTTTAAACATAGAAGAAATTTTTAAATATAAAGTAAAAATTGAACGAGAAATTGATGAAATTGAACATAAAGAAGATCATCTACTTCAATTAGAGAAAGAAATGTCAGTATTAGAAGACGAAGCATTAATCATTGCGAAACGGTTGCATTCCGCAAGAAAAAAAGCTGCACTGTCATTGGAAAAAGAGATTGAGGTGGAATTAAAAGATCTCTATTTAGAAAATGCGACTTTTTCTGTTCATTTCAAAAAAAATGACACCAATACATTGTATGCAAAAGGAATAGATCAAATTACATTTATGGTCAGTACGAACATTGGAGAGCCGTTAAATGAATTGGCGAAAGTTGCCTCTGGTGGGGAACTTTCACGAATTATGCTTGCATTAAAAAATATTTTTTCCAAACATGATCAAATTCAAACAGTAATATTTGATGAAATTGACACAGGTGTAAGTGGACGCGTTGCACAGTCAATCGCAGAAAAAATGTATGAAATTACAAAAAACGCACAAGTATTATGTATTACACACTTACCACAAGTGGCTGCCATGTCAGATAACCATTTACTTATCGAAAAACATGAAGTAAATGAGCGTACAGCAACAAAAATAACGGATTTATCCAATGATGAAAAAATAAATGAAATTGGTAAAATGTTTACTGGAACTGAATTAACCGAAACAGCAATTGAACATGCTCAACAATTATTGCATTTAACAAATGAATTTAAACGAACGGTATATTAAAACTGGATGGTAATTGCACCATTCAGTTTTAATATGGACATTTTCTTACACATAGCACTATTTACATCGTCTCTTACATTTCCTCTTTTTTCAATCATCCAAAAAAACACAAATTTGCTTAAGTTTTGCTCGTTTAAAATAATGCCTTTTTGGTCACATTAAACATATCGAAACAAAAACGAATGAGGAGCTGACCAAAATTGCATGTACAGAAAAAATTCATTCGTCTTTTTTATTTTTTTATTCTTTTACTCTTTCTATACACACCGTTTTCTTCCATAACATCTATTTTTACCGATATTCCAAATAATGTCGAAACAAACCTCCAATATTTTAGTGACAAATCTTATGAAACAGCAGTAACTACCACTACATCTCCAGATGAAACAGAAATGACATTTTACGCAAATCAAGTACCATTGAAGCAAATTCAAGCAGCAAATGAAACACGAAAAAAGGTTGTACCAGGTGGTGAGTCGATCGGAATACAATTACAATCAACGGGTGTAGTTGTCGTTGGTCATCATGAATTAGATGGAAAAAATGTTACATCACCAGCAAAACAAGCAAACATTAGAGTTGGCGATATTATTTTATCAATGAATGATGAAAAAATTAAAGACATTAACGAAATTCCTACGATTGTAGAAAAATCTGCGGCGAAAAATAAAAATATAGCCGTTACGTTAAAAAGAAATGGAAAAGAAATTTCTACAAACGTCAAACCAGTAAAAAACAAAAAAGAAAATAAATATCAAATTGGACTCTATATGAAGAATGCTTCTTCTGGTATTGGTACTATTACATTTTATGATCCGACAACAAAAAAATATGGAGCATTAGGACATACAGTAAATGATGCTGCGACGAATAAACCTGTAAACATTCATGATGGGAAAATTGTTTTATCGAATGTAACGAGTATTAAAAAAGGAAATAAAGGAATTCCTGGTGAGAAAAAAGCAACATTCTCAATGAAACAAGATAAATTAGGAAATGTTGTAAAAAATAGTCCTTTTGGAATTTATGGTACTTTAAATGATACTTTATTAAAAAATGAAGAACCACTAGACATTGCTTTTGCACATGAAATTGAAAAAGGCCCTGCTGAAATATGGACGGTCATTGAAAAAAATAAAATAGAAAAATTTGATGTGGAAATTTTACACGCATCAAAACAACCGTTCAAAGCGACGAAAGGAATTGTATTAAAAGTAACTGATAAACGCTTATTAGATAAAACCGGTGGGATTGTTCAAGGAATGAGCGGAAGTCCGATCATTCAAAATGGCAAAATAATTGGTGCTGTAACACATGTTTTCGTCAACGATCCAACATCAGGTTATGGTGTGCATATCGAGTGGATGTTAGAGGAAGCTGAATTAACAATGAAAGAGAAGAATGATGCCGCATAAACTTTCTGTCTACGGACAGAAAGTTTTTTCTTCTTTGTGAAGGAATAAATGTAATCTTGTCGAATAATACATATAGAAAGCAATTTATAAGGGGTGTGGATGATTGGGGAAAATTAAAATTTCTGTTGCCGATGACAATCGAGAGCTGGTCAATATTTTACACGCGTATATTTCTGAACAAGAGGACATGGAAGTAGTGAGTATTGCACATGATGGAGTTGAATGTGTCGAAAAATTAATGAGTGTAAAGCCAGATGTTGTATTACTTGACATTATTATGCCACATAAAGATGGACTGGCTGTATTAAAATGGATGAATGAATCGATGGAAGAAAAACCTAAAGTGATTATGCTAACGGCTTTTGGGCAAGAAGAGGTAATGCGACAAGCATTAAATTATGGTGTTTCTTATTTTATGTTAAAACCATTTGATTTCGAACATTTAATGACAAAGATTCGTGAAATAATGAATCGTGAAAATATTTATGCAACACAATCGCTTGTTTCAAATGAAAAGACAAAAAATGTATCAAAGGAAAATATTGAGACAACTATTACGAATATCATGCACGAAATCGGTGTACCAGCACATATTAAAGGATATTTATATATCCGTGAAGCAATTCAAATGGTGTACGAAGATGTCGAATTGCTCGGTGCGATTACAAAAATTTTATACCCAGATATTGCAAAGAAATACAATACGACTCCATCAAGGGTGGAACGGGCGATACGTCATGCAATTGAAGTTGCATGGGATAGAGGAAATATCGACTCTATTACGGAAATGTTTGGTTATACAGTGAATATTGCCAAAGCAAAACCGACCAACTCCGAATTTATCGCCATGCTAGCTGACAGGTTAAGGTTAAATGCGAAAGTGGGTTGATTAATTTCTGCTCACGAAATGATTATTATGCACTTTTATTTTTACATGTATTATATGAATGGAAAAAATTTAAAAGCTTATTTTATCCAGTTATAACATCATCATTGTTTCTTGATCATTCTTATTCATAAAACAATAAGGATGGGAAGTAAATAAAAACACGAATAATGACTAAGGGAAATGAAAGATAATGTACATAAATTAACGTCAAATGATACACGTTCACATTTTTTTCAGGTGAGTGAATCGCAAAAGGCAAAGTCAAACAGGGGGCGTATGAGGTTATCCCTGTTGACAAAGCTTTACTTATGTAAATGACTTAGTACATGAATATCACATTTATCCAAAATCAATTATTCGTGTTTATTTTATTGTCTTTATATATTATTCGAAGTAAGCCCTATATAACGCTTTAATTGCTCGGTGTAGGTCATTTGCTTTAATTCCGAACATCATAGAAACTTCAGAAGAACCTTGGTTGATCATTTCTAAGTTTACATTCGCTTCGCCTAAGGCAGTTGTTGCTGTTTGTGCCATACCAATTGCTTCGTTCATTCCTTCACCAACAACCATAATTAAAGCTAAATCACGATGAAATGCAACAAAATCAGCATGTAATTCATCATAAATACGTTTGACAATTTTTTGTTCTTTTTCCTCTGTTAATTGACTGTCCCGAATAATAATGGACATATCATCAATCCCAGAAGGAGAGTGCTCGAATGATACTTGTTCGTTTTCGAGAATTTGAAATAACTTTCGTCCAAACCCGATTTCACGGTTCATTAAAAATTTACTTACATATAAACTTGAGAATCCAGTGTCACTTGCAATTCCGACGACACATTTATCATCTATTTCACGATCTGCAACGATCATTGTTCCTGGAGCAGATGGATTATTCGTATTTTTAATACAAACAGGGATACGTGCATTAAATGCAGGTATTAAAGCTTCATCATGGAATACGGAAAATCCGGCATAAGATAACTCGCGCATTTCACGATATGTAAGTTGTTTAATTTCATGTGGATTTTCCACAATGGATGGATTCACCGCATAAACGGAATCAACATCAGTAAAGTTTTCATATAATGTTGCCTCCACGCCTGCTGAAACAATTGCCCCAGTAATATCAGATCCTCCTCGTGAGAATGTTGCCAATTGTCCGTCTTTTGTGAAGCCAAAGAATCCTGGGATTACTAAAACGCCATCTTTCTCACGTAAAGTATAAATTTTTTCATAACTATCCTTCAGCAATTGAGCACCATGTGGATCATTTTTGACGATAATTCCAGCATCTTTCGGGTTTACGTAATGTGCATTCACACCTAATGTTTGTAAATATGCACTTAAAATTTTTGCCGAACTATCTTCTCCTAATGCTTTAATTTGATTCATTAAATCTTCATAAGACAGAGAAGCATCTAATGTTGCATCAATTTTCGCTTTAATTTCTTCGACCAATGCATCATCAACATTTAATTCATTAATGATTTTTGTAAATCGATCGATAATCGTAATGTAATATGATTTATATTTATCTTTATTGTAAAATGCATTTCCTAAACTAATTAATAAATCTGTTACTTTATAATCTTTATCATGTCTTTTTCCAGGTGCAGAAACGACAATAAACTTACGTTCTGCATCATCCATTACAATATTTGCTACTTTTTTAAATTGTGTTGCATTTGCTAATGAACTACCACCGAATTTTGCTACTTTCATCATTAATTGGTCTCCTTCTTTGTTATTTCTCCGTATATTCTTTTTCTTTTAATAAATTTCGTTTTTTGTCACGATGATAAATGAATCCGCCAATGAAAGCTAAACCGAATAAAAATAAAATTAATCCAACAACAAACTGAATGCCTTCATTTACTAATAATGCATATACTTCATTAAAAACTGCATCACGCATAAGTTTAATTCCAAACGCTCCAAGAATACCAGGAATAAACAAAATTGCTGCAGCGATAAATCTTACCATTTTCTTCCCCTTTTTCTAGATAGAATATTATCATTATAACAAATCTTCTCTGTTTATTAAAATGTAAAGGAATAGTTCTTGTTATTATACGTAAGTTCTATTATGATTAAGGTACGCTTCTTGCAATTTTTTTCAAGGTGGTGACTTTCATGCATGAAATTTTAATCAATGGTACAAATAAATTAGGTCAAGATTTTGCAAGTTTTATTGATAAATTACCGAATATGCATGGTGTAGTCTTGGATGAGAATACATTTGATCATTATGTTGCAAATGAATTATTCGTCCATTTTGATTATATTTTAGATGCAGTCGGAGATCCGGAAGCATTGTCGATATTACGGCAACATAAAAGAGAAGATGCAATGCTTATACAAAAGGATACATTAATGGCGTTTCGTCCAA
Source organism: Candidatus Pseudogracilibacillus intestinigallinarum (assembly GCA_019113205.1). Lineage (GTDB taxonomy): Bacteria > Bacillota > Bacilli > Bacillales > Amphibacillaceae > Pseudogracilibacillus > Pseudogracilibacillus intestinigallinarum. Next base: position 47,299 of record DXHX01000123.1, read on the forward strand.
TTTTAAATGAAAAAAAACTGCATATGATGCATATAGAACTTCTTTTAAACCATATTCAAGATGGGATTATTTTTATCAATATCGATAATAATATTCAAATGATGAATAAAGCGGCAAAAGAAATGATTGGATGGAAGAACAATCCGATTGGTGCTCATATTTTAGATGTGATTCCAAATAGTAAATTACCTGAAGTGTTACATAGACAAGAAATTGAATTACATAAAAAGTTAACTCTACAAAATAATAGAGAAATTATTACAACACGGATGCCGCTTCGGAATAGCTCAAATCAATTAGTTGGGGCATTTGCTGTATTTAAAGATGCAAAACAATTGAAAGAAATTGCAGAAGAAAATACGGACTTAAAAGAAATTAAATCGATGCTAGAAGCAATTATTTATTCTTCAGACGAAGCGATTAGTGTCGTAGATGAAAATGGAATTGGATTAATGATCAATCCTGCATATACAAAAATAACAGGATTAACGGAAAAAGACGTTATTGGACAACCAGCTTCTGTTGATATTTCAGAAGGGGAAAGTGTGCATATGAAAGTTTTGAAAAATCGTCGACCAATTCGAGGTGCCAAGCTGTTTGTTGGTCCGAATAAAAAAGAAGTTGTCGTCAATGTTGCGCCGATCATCGTTCAAGGAAAATTAAAGGGAAGTGTCGCTGTCATTCATGATATGTCTGTCATACATGAATTAACAAATGAATTAAATCGTGTCAAACAAATTATACGTAGTTTAGAGGCGACGTATACATTTGAAGATATTATCGGAACATCCCAAGAAATGAAACTTTCCATTGAACAAGCGAAGATTGCAGCAAACACACATGCGACCGTTTTGTTAAGAGGAGAATCAGGTACAGGAAAAGAATTGTTTGCTCATGCTATTCACAATGCAAGTGATCGAAGGCACCGCAAGTTTATTCGTGTAAATTGCGCAGCTATTGCTGAGTCGGTGCTAGAGAGTGAATTATTTGGTTATGAGGATGGTGCATTTACTGGAGCAAAACGTGGTGGTAAAAAAGGCTTGTTTGAAGAAGCGAATTACGGCACGATTTTTTTAGATGAGATAGGTGATTTATCGCTTCATATGCAGGCGAAAATTTTACGAGTGTTGCAAGAGAAAGAAATTACAAAGGTTGGAGGCACAACCGCCATTCCACTAGACATTCGAATCATTACTGCAACAAATGTAAATTTAGAAAAAGCGATTACAAATAAAAAATTTAGGGAAGATTTATATTACAGACTAAATCGTTTGCCTATTTTCATACCACCATTACGTGACAGGATAGATGATATGCATCAATTAGTTCATTATATGATTGAGAAAGTGAACCAACAATACGGTCGAAATGTGCAATCTATTTCTGCTGTAGCAATGAAAAAGTTGAAGCAATATAGTTGGCCAGGAAATGTAAGGGAACTAGAAAATGTGATAAGTCGTGCGATTATCTTTATGGATATATCGGAAGAAGAAATATTGTATACACATTTACCGATGCTAGAATTAGAAACGGATAAACAACAAACACAGTTCCAAGTAGAAGATCATATTTCACTACAAGCTGCAACAGAACAGTTTGAAAGAGAATATATTTACAATGTATATAAAAACAATGATTTTCATAAAACGAATACTGCGAAACAATTAAACATTTCTGTACGAAACTTATATTATAAATTGGAAAAATATGGTATTGATTAAAATTTAGCACGTTTATTCATGCAATAATTTGCGTGTTTTGCAAATATTTGCATATTGCATGGGATGAAGTCATTGATCGGTCTATGTTAAAAAGTTGGTACGATAATTGCATATATAATAAAGAAAAGGGGTAAAACGATGGCTATGTTTAAAGCAATGGAACAGGACGGTTATGAGCAAGTAATCTTTTGTTATGAGAAAAGCAGTAATTTAAAGGCGATTATTGCAATTCATGATACAACACTCGGACCAGCATTAGGTGGTACGAGAATGTGGAATTACACTTCAGAAGAGGAAGCACTAGAAGATGTGCTTCGGCTTGCTAAAGGAATGACGTATAAAAATGCAGCAGCTGGATTAAATATCGGTGGAGGAAAAGCAGTCATTATAGGAGACCCAAGTAAGGATAAATCTGAAAGCGTGTTTCGTGCATTCGGAAGATATGTAGAAAGTTTAAATGGCCGTTATATTACGGCGGAAGATGTTGGAACGACGGAACAAGATATGGATTATATTCATATGGAAACAAATTATGTTTGTGGAACATCTTCAGGAGGTGTCGGTGATCCATCACCAGTAACCGCATTAGGTATTTATAAGGGAATGAAGGCCGCTGCACTTGCTGCGTTTAATTCGGATAGTTTACAGGGAAAAAGAATTGCAGTTCAAGGTGTCGGTCATGTTGCTTATGCATTATGTAATTATTTACATGAGGAAGGTGCACAATTAATCGTTACAGATATAAATGAAGCACAAGTGGAACGAGCAGTGAAAGATTTTGGTGCAGAAGCAGTTGCACCAGAAGCTATTTATGATGTGGATTGTGATATTTATGCACCGTGCGCTTTAGGTGGCACAATCAATGATGATACGATTAAGAGATTAAAAGCAAAAGTAATTGCCGGTAGTGCGAATAATCAATTAGCGGAAGCACGTCATGGTGAAATATTACATGAAAAAAATATTATCTATGCACCAGATTATGTAATTAACTCAGGCGGGGTCATAAATGTTGCAGATGAGTTAGAAGGTTATGATGAAAAACGTGTATTAAACAAAGTAGAAAATATTTATCATGTGCTTACAGCTGTTTTTGAAAAGTCGAAAAATGAAAATATTCCAACATATAAAGCGGCGGATAAAATCGCAGAAGAACGGATCCAAGCGCTGCAAAAGGCACGCGGGCAGTTTTTACCGAAAAACAAAAATATTTTAAGTTACTAACAGAGATGGGGCGTTGTTGTGCAAAAAAGAAGTAGAACATTAATTATGATACCGAAACCAACGTCAACGATCATTGCAGTCTATTTACAAGATGTTTGTATTTTGAAGGAGACAATTATTCATCACTCCACTCCAAATGATCGAATAGAAGATCAGGTAGAATTACGAAAAAAGGCTATTACACAACTGCTTATCGATGTAGGTATTAACTTATCAAAATTAGATGCGATCACAACGACCGGCGGATTAATTCGAGCGGTGGAAGGTGGAACATACATTGTAAATGAGCAAATGTATGCAGATTTAAAAAATAATTATAACGGAAAACATATTTCGAATTTAGGTGGTTTAATCGCCTATTCCATCGCCGCAGATTTAAATTTACATGCATTCATTGTCGACCCACCAGTTGTCGATGAGCTAGAAAATATGGCACGTATATCTGGTGCCCCTTTTGTTGAAAGAAAAAGTGTTTTTCATGCCTTAAATCATAAAGCTGTAGCACGGCTTGCGGCAGAGGAATTGTCTGTTCGGTATGAGAAAGCAAATTTTATCGTTGCCCACTTGGGAAACGGGATTACTATAGGTGCTCATCAAGAAGGTAAAGTAGTGGATGTGAATAATGGATTGCATGGTGAAGGCCCTTTTTCCTTAGAGAGGGCAGGTTCCATACCTACAGAAGATGTACTTCATGTAGCATTTTCAAAGGAGTGTGATGAAGCTTCATTTATTCATCAAGTAACTTTTGAAAGTGGATTAAAAGGATATTTACGGATCGATTCATTGGATCAATTATTAAGTGCGATAGAAAAACAAGAAGCACAAACATTGTTCTATGTCGAAGCGATGGCATACCAAATCGCAAAAGAAATAGGTGCAATGTCCACTGTATTACGCGGGAAAGTCGATGGCATTGTATTAACAGGTCAATTATCACATGTTAATGAACTTGTAGCATCCATTTCAAAAAATGTCCAATGGATAGCGGATATACATGTCTTTCCAGGAGATTATGACTTAGTCGCCTTACAATCTGGAACTTTACGTGTATTACAAGGTTTAGAACAACCAAAGCGATATTTTGAATAGAAGGAGTATGTTTATGTCAAAAGAATATGACCTAGTTATTTTAGGTGGAGGAACAGGTGGCTATGTTGCTGCAATTAAAGCAGCACAATCAGGCATGTCTGTGGCCATTGTTGAACAAGACAAAGTTGGGGGAACTTGTTTACACAAAGGTTGTATTCCTTCAAAAGCATTATTACAGTCTGCTAATGTTTATCGGGAAACGAAAGAGGCGGCACAATTCGGTGTGAATGTTGAAGATGTGTCGTTTCAGTTAGATATTGCACAAAAAAGGAAAACAGAAATAGTAGAAAAACTATATGCTGGTGTGCAAGCGCTACTGAAAAAAGGCAATATTTCTATTTATAAAGGAAAAGGAAGAATTTTAGGACCAAGTATTTTCTCTCCACTTCCTGGAACGATTTCTATCGAACATGGTGAAAATGAAGAAAACACGATGTTAATTCCGAAATATATTATCATTGCAACCGGATCACAACCTAAGGAAATTGCTACATTACCAGTGGATGGAACTTATATCGTACATTCAGATCATATTTTGCAACTAGAAGAAATTCCTACTTCTGTTGCGATCATTGGTGGGGGTGTAATAGGTATAGAATGGGCATCATTATTACAAGATATCGGTGTTCAGGTAACTGTTTTTGAAACAGCTGACCATATTTTGATGACGGAAGATAAGGAAATTCGTACACATGTACAACGAGCACTTGAAAAGCGTGGAGTAGATTTTGAAACGAATTGCACGATAGATAGTTATTCCATTGATGAAGAAGCAAATAATATTACGATTACGTATATAGATGAAACGTCCAAACAGCTGACGGTTGATAAAGTGTTACTGTCTGTTGGAAGAAAAGCAAATACAGATGATATTGGTTTAGAAAATACAAATATTAAACTAGAACACGGGAACATCCAAACGAATGAATATTTTCAAACAGAGGAAAGCCATATATATGCAGTTGGAGATTGTATTGGCGGCTTACAATTAGCACATGTTGCATCTGCCGAAGGAATGGTAGCGGTAGAACATATGTTGAAGGAACAGCCACATATAATGCAAGAACTGAATGTACCTCGTTGTATTTATAGTTTTCCAGAAGTCGGTGCGATTGGTTTAACGGAAGAAGATGCGAGAAATGCTGGGTATGACGTAAAAATTGGACGTTTTCCATATCAAGCAAATGGTAAAGCACTTATTAAAGGGGAAACGGAAGGGTTTATTAAATTAATTTCTGATAAAGAAACAGACGATATTTTAGGCATCCATCTTGTAGGACCACAAGCGACAGATATGATTTCAGAAGGAAGTTTAGCAAAACTACTGGATGCTTCAACGTTTGAATTTCAAAACGTTATCAGACCACATCCATCCTTATCAGAAGTTTTCACAGAAGTAGCATTAGAAGCTGATGGAAAACCAATACATTTATAGAGGAGGATTAAAATGAAAACAGTTGAAAATGAACATGTTCATTTAGGTTTAACGGATGAAGATGTATTAGATATGTATAAAAAAATGTTGTTAGCTCGTAAATTAGATGAACGAATGTGGTTATTAAATAGAGCTGGAAAAATTCCTTTCGTTATTTCATGTCAAGGTCAAGAAGCGACACAAGTTGGAGCAGCTTTTGCTTTAGATCGTGAAGTTGATTATATCGCTCCATATTATCGTGATTTTGGAGTTGTGCTTTCATTTGGTTTAACAGCAAAAGATATGATGTTATCAGCCTTCGCCAAAGAGGAGGACCCTAATTCAGGGGGGCGTCAAATGCCAGGTCATTTTGGTAGTAGAAAACATCGAATTATTACAGGTTCATCTCCTGTTACGACTCAAGTACCACACGCAGTCGGTTTTGCTTTGGCAGCAAAAATGAAGAAAGAGTCGTTCGTTACATTAACGACACTTGGAGAAGGGTCTACAAACCAAGGAGATTTTCATGAAGGGTTAAATTTCGCAGGTGTGCATAAATTACCTATTATTACACTTGTTGAAAATAATAAGTTAGCAATCTCTGTTCCTTATGACAAACAAGTTGCAAGTGAAACGGTTGCGATACGTGCGAAGTCTTACGGTATGTACGGGGAAAAAATTGATGGAACTGATCCATTACAAGTATTTAAAGTGATAAAAGAAGCTAGGGAACGTGCTATGAATGGGGAAGGTCCATCATTGATTGAAGCGGAAACAGTACGTCTAACAGCACATTCTAGTGATGATAATGATGCAGCATACCGTACGAAAGAAGAAAAAGAAGCAGATAGAAAAAATGATTGTATCGTGAAGTTTGCAGATTATTTAAAGTCATGTGGAATTTTAACAGATACAATAGAAACGAATATAGTAGAAACCATTCAAAATGAAATTAATGAAGCGACAAAATATGCAGAAAATGCACCATTTGCGCCTGTTACATCATTAACAGACTACGTATATGAACAGTAAGGAGGGGAAACAATGACCGAATTAAATTATATTCAAGCAATTACATTAGCAATGGAAGAGGAAATGACGCGGGATGAGAATGTTTTTGTTGTCGGAGAAGACGTCGGGATTAAAGGTGGCGTATTTCGAGCGACAGATGGTTTATACGATAAATTTGGAGAAGATCGTGTAATTGATGCACCACTTGCGGAATCAGCAATCGTCGGAGTAGGTGTCGGGGCAGCAATGTATGGGATGCGACCAATTGCGGAAATTCAATTTGCAGATTTTATTTTTCCGGCAGTAAACCAAATCATTTCAGAAGCAGCAAAAATACGATACCGCTCGAACAATGATTGGAACTGTCCAATAACGATTCGCGCACCGTTTGGTGGAGGTGTAAGTGGAGCACTTTATCATTCACAATCCGTGGAAGCAATATTTAATAGTACACCTGGATTAAAAGTCGTTGTTCCTTCTTCTCCAAGGGATGCAAGAGGTCTGTTAAAAGCGGCAATTCGAGATAATGACCCAGTATTATTTTTCGAACATAAACGAGCATATCGTTTATTAAAAGAAAATATACCGACCGAGGAAGATGAGGTTATTCCTATTGGTAAAGCAGCAATCAAACGTGAAGGGGAAGACGTAACAGTTATAACGTATGGCATCAATGTCTCTATTACTGAAAAAATTGCAACAAAGTTGGAAAAAGAAGGCGTGAGTGTTCATCTTTTAGACTTACGAACGATTTATCCATTAGATCAAGAGGCAATTATTGAAGCTGCTAAAAAGACTGGAAAAGTGTTACTTATTACAGAAGATAATAAAGAAGGTAGTATCATTGGTGAAGTGAGCGCAATCATTGCGGAATATTGTTTATTTGACTTAGATGCTCCAGTGAAACGTTTAGCTGCACCGGATGTACCGACGATGCCATATGCACAACCTTTAGAGAGAGAGTTTTTAGTGACTGAAGATAAAATCGAAGAAGAAATTAAACAATTAGTACGATTTTAGTTTGGTGAATGGAATAGGAGGGAAATCATGTCCATCGAAAAAATTGTCATGCCTAAATTAGGTGAAAGTGTAAATGAAGGTACAATTACGACATGGTTAGTGAAAGTCGGGGAACATGTGAATGAATATGACCCAATTGCAGAAGTAATGACAGATAAAGTAAATGCAGAAATTCCTTCTTCTTATACTGGAACAATTAAAGAAATAATCGTTCAAGAAGGAGAAACGATAGAAGTTGACGAATTAATTTGTTATATAGAAACTGATAAAGATGAAACGACAGAGGAATCAAATTCTGCCAAAGAGAAAAGCGACATAGGAGAGGCAGTGGTAGAAACAACGAATGAAGTATCGATGAGTCATCGATATTCACCCGCTGTTTTATCCCTATCTCAACAACATGGTATTCATCTTGACGATGTAACAGGAACAGGAATTGGTGGAAGAATTACTCGTAAAGATATCCAAAAATATATTCAACATCGAAAATCTTCTGTAACAGAAGGTACTACGCAAACAGAAGAAAGAACGAGCAAACCTGTTGTTCAACCTCAGGCAACGCAAAACTATGAGGAAGGATATGAGTTAACAGGCGTTAGAAAAGCAATTGCAGATAAAATGGTACTATCGACAACCGAAATCCCTCACGCTTGGATGACAGTAGAAGTCGATGTTACAAACCTTGTGAAATACCGAAATAGTGTCAAGCAATCATTTAAAGATAGAGAAGGATTTAATTTAACATATTTTCCTTTCTTTATTTATGCAGTTGCACAAGCATTGCAAGCATATCCAATATTAAATAGTACATGGCAAAGAAAGAAAATAGTTCAACATAGAGATGTAAATATTTCGATTGCAGTTGCAAATGAAAATGAATTATACGTACCTGTTATTCAAAATGCTGATGAGAAGACAGTAAAAGGCTTAGCAAAGTCGGTTCAAGAACTTGCAAATAAAGCAAAAACAAATCAACTTACACAAAATGATATGACTAATGGTACATTCACTGTGAATAATACAGGAACATTTGGTTCTGTTTCATCAATGGGCATTATCAACCATCCACAGGTTGCAATTTTACAAGTGGAATCGATTGTAAAACGACCAGTTATCATTGATGATATGTTTGCTGCTAGAGATATTGTGAACTTGTCCCTCTCTCTTGATCACCGTGTATTAGATGGACTTGTAGCAGGTAGGTTTTTACAACATGTGAAGCAAACATTAGAAAGTATAGACGAGAATACAAGCTTGATCTAGTAATCGCTTTAGATTGATATTCTCGGAAATAGTTGTTAAAATTATAAGTAAATTTAGATAGAAAGAAGGTCTTTATAATGAGCTTTGATGATTTTATGATAGATGTAGTAAGAGTTGCAAGAGAAGATATGGTGGACGCAGGTTATGAGGAATTAACTACTCCTGAAGAAGTAGATGCAGCTTTTAAAAGAGAAGGTACTACTTTAGTATTAGTTAACTCCGTATGTGGTTGTGCTGGTGGAGTTGCAAGACCAGCGGCAGCAAACGCAATTCATTATGATAAGCGCCCGGATCATTTAGTAACAGTTTTTGCTGGACAAGATCGTGAAGCAACAGAACATGCGCGTACGTATTTTGAAGGATATCCACCTTCGTCTCCATCGATGGCATTTTTAAAAGACGGAAAAATTGTAACGATGTTAGAACGTCATGATATTGAAGGATCAAATCCAATCGAAGTAATGAACCGTCTTCAAACATTATTTGATGAACATTGTGAAGCATTATAATAAAGGAATGAGGAGGTTAGGGCAATACAGTTGCCCTAACCTTTTTGTCCATAGAATAACTTAAAGGAGTCTATGCAGTGAAAATTGGTTACCGAACGATTAAAACTGCCATTGCAACACCAATTGCCATTACAATCGCCCAACTTGTTGGAGTGACGAATATTGCTTCTGCAGGAATTTTAACGATTTTATGTATTCAACCATCACGAAAAAAGTCGGTTGAGAGTGCTTGGCATCGATTTCTTGCATGTATTTTAGCTATTTTATTTTCGATTGTTATGTTTGAATTGCTCGGGTATTCTCCAATCACATTAGGAATTTTACTAGCATTATTTATCCCTACTTGTGTCTTTTTAAAAATTGAACAAGGGATCATGACGGCGACTGTTATTACATTAAATTTATATGGTTTTGGACTTATCCAAACGAAGTTTTTGTATGAGCAGTTCTTATTAATCTTTATCGGAATAGGAACCGGTTTAATCGTTAATTTATATATGCCAAGTTTAGATAAAAAATTACAAGAAAAACAACGTGATTTAGAAAGTAATTTTCAAATTATTTTATATGAAATCGCATTATACATTCGTGAACAACATATGGACTGGGATGGAAAGGAAATTGCAGAAGTTGGACGGATTTTAGATGAAGCAGATGAATTGGTGAAACGAGATCAGGAAAATCATTTATTACGGGATGATCACTTTTATCATAAGTATTTTAAAATGCGAAAAAAACAATATGAAATACTTCAACAAATGTTGCCATTAGTTACGCGTCTTCCTGAAAAAGACCATGTGTCAGAACGAATTGCAGTATTTTTCGAGAAATTAAGTAATTCTGTTCACCCTGGGAACACAGCTATTTTATTTTTGGAAGAATTAAAAGAAATTAGAGAAGCTTTCCATGATGAAGAACTACCAGCGACGAAGGAAGAATTTGAAACACGGGCAAGTTTACATCAACTTTTACATGAAATAGAAGAATATTTATTATTAAAAAGTAAATTTAAAAAATCAGATGTCATGCTCCGTGCGAAGAAGCCAAGGAGAATAAAAAAAGAGAAAAAGACAAAACAATAATGTCTTTTTCTCTTTTTATTAAAAGACGAAACTCCCGATTGCACCTGTAAACATAGATAGAACCATTGCAATAACCATTAGTAAAATGACGATTTTCATTCGTCTTTCTCGTTTCGATTTTCTTCTAGGAGCTTGTTGTTTATTGTTTGACACGTTAAATCCTCCTTCAATACAGAATCTAGCTAAAATTTTTCATTTAAACATCGTTTCTACGACAGTTCATGATACATCTACATAAAATGAAATCATCTTTATTTTAACATTATTTAAATTAATTTTCCTATGAAATCTGTTAAATATATAATAAATATTACTGTAATCATAGAGTATCATAAAGTAGAAGCTTGTAAAGCATAAAGTCGTTAGTATAGGGACGAGAAGTGAAAGAGGGAATATTGTTTTTTTGAAAACCATTGTCTTAATTAATCAAGGCATCAGATAATTTTCACTTTGTTTAAATGTGTTTGATAACATAACGACGTACAAATCCCTTGAAAACGTCAAAGAAATGCGCCATCCCTATTTCCTTACCATTATAAGGAACAACGATCTATCCGCAAAACTACGGTTGTCTATTTATTTTACTCTAAATAATGTAAGTACCTAACAAACACGAACGTACACTCTTATTTTATCTTAAAAATATTACATCAATGAACTATTTTTAACACTTTGAAACAAAATTTACATACAAGTTAACCTAAAATCTCTACATGTTATCTTCAACTTTATCCATACTGATTGAATTGTAGGAATATTTTTTATATAAATGGTAAAATAAACAAGTATAGAGGAAAGCTTGAAGATGAATGGGGGATTTTTGTATGACGAAATTTGATGCACCAAAGGAAATTGCACATATAGGTATTGCTGTACATAGTTTAGACAATGCGCTTCCTTTTTACACAGAATTAATGGGTGTGCAACTTGAAAAATTGGAAAACGTTGAAAGTGAACAAGTTAAGGTTGCTTTTTTGAAAATTGGTGAAACACGTATTGAATTATTAGAACCATTAAGCGAGTCTTCTGCGATTTATTCTTATTTACAAAAAAAAGGAGAAGGCATTCACCATATCGCGATTGAGGTCGATAATATTGAAGAACGTTTGCAACATTTAAAAGAAAACGGTATCAAACTAATTAATGAAACACCAAAAACTGGTGCAAATGATAGCCAAATTGCATTTTTACATCCTAAATCAACAAATGGAGTTTTATTTGAACTTTGTAAACATAATTAAAGGAGTGACATGATATGGATATTTATAGCAAAATTGATGAACTGTATGATAAAAGAAGAGAAGTAGAACTTGGTGGTGGAGATGAACGAATTCAAAAGCAATATGAACGTGGAAAATTAACAGCACGTGATCGTATCAACTACTTATTAGATGAAGATTCATTTGTAGAATTAAACCCATTTATGGAACACCGTACAACAGACTTTGGAATGGACAAGGTAGAAGCACATGGTGAGGGAGTTGTAACCGGATACGGGAAAATAAATGGACGTCCAGTCTATTTATTTGCACAAGACTTCACAGTGTTTGGTGGGGCTTTGGGAGAAATGCACGCAAAAAAAATAGCGAATGTGATGGATTTGGCGGCAAAAAGTGGTGCGCCATTTATCGGATTAAATGATTCGGGTGGAGCACGTATACAGGAAGGGGTAGGATCGTTAGATGGGTATGGTCAAATATTCTATCGAAACTCTATCTATTCAGGTGTAATTCCACAAATTTCTGTTATTATGGGTCCTAGTGCAGGTGGAGCAGTATATTCTCCTGCTATTACAGATGTTATTATTATGGTGGAAAAAACATCTAAAATGTTTATTACTGGGCCGAAAGTAATTGAAACAGTAACTGGTGAACAGATTTCTGCAGAAGACTTAGGTGGTGCACATGTACATAATACGAAAAGCGGAAATGCTCATTTAAGTGCGAAAACAGAGGAAGAAGCATTAGATTATGTGAAGCAATTATTAAGTTACTTACCTGACAGTAATGAACATAAACCACCAGTAATGGAATATGAGAAAAAAGAAGATGATCATTATCGTAGCGAATTATTAGAAATCGTTCCATATGATACGACGAGACCTTACGATATTAAAAAAGTTGTCAATGAAATTGTTGATGAAGGAAGCTTTTTTGAAATTCATAAAGATTTCGCAAAAAATATCGTGGTCGGTTTTGCTCGTATTAACGGCCAATCTGTAGGGTTAATTTGTAACCAACCAAAATATATGGCGGGTGGAATTGATATTGATTCCAGTGATAAAGCATCCCGTTTTATCCGTTTTTGTGATTCGTTTAATGTACCATTAATTACATTTGAAGATGTAACTGGATTTTTCCCTGGGATTAAGCAAGAACATGGTGGAATTATTCGTCACGGTGCAAAAATCTTATATGCATATTCAGAGGCGACAGTTCCGAAAATTACGGTTATCGTACGTAAAGCGTTTGGTGGAGCTTATGTTGCATTAAACAGTAAGTCTATTGGGGCAGATTTAGTATTTGCATGGCCGAATTCTGAAATTGCAGTTATGGGACCTGAAGGAGCAGCAAATATTATTTTTGCACGTGAAATCGCAGAAAGTGATCATCCTGAAGCAACTCGACAAGCAAAAATTGACGAGTATAAAGAAAAATTCGCAAATCCTTACATCGCTGCTGGTTTAGGTATGGTAGACGATGTAATAGATCCGCGTGAAACACGTGTCAAACTAATGCAATCATTAGAAATGTTGTATAATAAACATGAGGAAAGACCGAAAAAGAAACACGGGAATATTCCTTTATAATAAAGTTGAGGAGAATGATTGTGTTACAAGTTAAAACAGAACGATTATTAGACCAATTTTTTGAATTAGTGCAAGTAGATTCGGAAACAAAATTTGAGGCAACTATTTCCAAAAAATTAAAAGAAATTTTTGAATCACTTGGCTTAGAGGTGGAAGAAGATCGAGCTAGTGATCATATTGATCATGAAGCGAATAATTTAGTCTTTACATTACCTGCTAATACGGATGGGGTAGATTCTATTTACTTTACAAGCCATATGGATACGGTAACTCCGGGTGTCGGAATTAAGCCATCTATTCAAGACGGTTATGTTATTTCAGATGGTACAACGATATTAGGTGCTGATGATAAGGCTGGAATTGCAGCGATGATTGAAGCGATTCGCATTTTACAAGAAACAAATATGAAACATGGTATGGTACAGTTTGTCATTACTGTAGGTGAAGAATCCGGTTTAGCTGGTGCAAAAGTAATTGATCAATCTTTAATGAAAGCTAAATTCGGTTATGCGCTTGATAGTGATGGTCCTGTCGGAAATATTGTAACTTCTGCACCATATCAGGCACATTTTAAAGCGAAAGTATTTGGGGAATCTGCCCACGCTGGTGCACCGGAAAAAGGAATTTCTGCCATTACTTTAGCTGCCAAAGCAATTTCCAAAATGAAATTAGGTCGAATTGATGAAGAAACGACAGCAAACATTGGTTATTTTAAAGGCGGTAAAGAAACCCAAACAAATGTCGTTGTCGATTATGCGGAAATTGTTGCTGAAGCAAGATCTTTAAATGGCGAAAAATTAGAATCGATTACAGCACAAATGGAAGAAGCCTTTCAAACAACGGTTGCAGCATTAGGTGGAGATGTAGAAGTATCAATTGAACAAGTGTATCCGGGATTCCAAATGGAAGAAAATAATGAGGTTGTTCAAGTTGCCAAGTCTGTAGCATCATCATTAGAACTACCATTTGCAATGGTGCAAAGCGGTGGCGGTAGTGATGCGAATATTTTTAATGGCCATGGCATTCCAACAGGTAATTTATCTGTAGGGTATGAATTTATTCATACGACGAAGGAACGTATTCCGGTAGAACAATTAGAAAAATTAACAACGTATATTTTACACATTATGAAACATGTAGCAGAACGTTAATACTTAAAACACTTTCTTTTATTTTGATGGATAAAAGAAAGTGTTTTTATATGTATGTTAAAATAACATGTGCCTCATAGTATATAAACATGTAAGACTTAAATATGCACGGATGAAGAAGGTGCTATTACTCTATTCGTATGAACGGATATTGGACGATTATTTCGATATTCGCTAAAATAATAGTAAGTACACGACAAAGGACGATTATCATGCAAAAACGAAGGCACCGGGTTATTTTTCATATTGACATGAATAGTTTTTACGCATCGGTTGAAATTGCTCATAATCCATCATTAAAAGGTAAACCTATCGCTATTGCTGGAAATCCAGAAGAACGAAAAGGTATTATCGTTACAAGTAGTTATGAAGCACGTGCTAAAGGTGTGAAAACGACGATGGCATTATGGGAAGCAAGAAAACTATGTCCAAATTTAATCGTTTTACGACCAAATTTTGAACGGTACCGAGAAATGTCAGCTAAAATTTTTAATATGTTATATGAAGTTACTCCTTTTATTGAACCAGTGTCTATTGATGAAGGGTATATGGATGTAACAGATCACGCAATACATCCACTTGAACTTGCCAAACAAATACAACAGCGTATTTTACATGAATTACATATTCCATCAAGCATTGGGATAGGACCGAATAAATTTTTGGCAAAAACCGCTTCAGATATGAAAAAGCCTTTAGGCATAACGGTTTTAAGAATTCGCGATTTACAAGAAAAATTATGGCCGCTTCCTATTGATAAAATGTATGGGGTTGGGAAAAAAACGGCAGAAAAATTGCATAAAATTGAAATTCATACGATCGGTGATTTAGCATTAGCAGATGATTATATATTAAGCCAGTTACTAGGCATTAATGGAGAACGATTGAAAAATCGAGCAAATGGCGTTGACCCAAGACATGTTGATCCCGATTCGATTCATGATTTTAAAAGTATCGGAAATTCACAAACTTTGCCATATGATTCTGA
Source organism: Candidatus Pseudogracilibacillus intestinigallinarum (assembly GCA_019113205.1). GTDB lineage: Bacteria > Bacillota > Bacilli > Bacillales > Amphibacillaceae > Pseudogracilibacillus > Pseudogracilibacillus intestinigallinarum. The sequence continues at coordinate 62,580 of DXHX01000123.1, forward strand.
TGAGGAGCAACAATTAAAACAATTGCTTCATCAACTTGCAATGCGGGTAGAAGAAAGATTGCAGCGTCGAGAATTAAAAGGTAAAACAGTGCAACTGATGATTCGTGATAAAGATCGAAAAACGATGACACGTAGTAAAAAATTGCCTTTTTATATTGATACGAAAGAGGAAATTATGCTTGTAATCGATGAGTTATTTCAATTACATTGGAACAAAGAACCGGTACGCTTATTAGGAGTGACGGTACAAGATTTACTTGAAAAGCAACATGTCGTAAAACAATTAAGCTTGTTTTCGTATGAACAAGATGAAAAGGAAAATAGAGTAAATGAAACCATTCAACAACTTGAGAAGAAGTTTGGAGAAAATTTATTTATTTCCTTAGATAACGAAGAAAAACAAGCTAAAAATAAGTTATTGCGAACGAGTTTCCAAAAAGATTTTTTAGATGACTATAAACATAAGAAATAAAACATCCTCATACAATGCCACGAATGTTGCATAGGAGGATGTTTTATTTTTATTATTAACGAAACAACTTTTTTGCAATGCTTTCTGTTAGCTTACTGCCTGGATAGCGGACTGGAATGTCAAAAGCATTCGTCTGTTTTAAAACGCTTTTTTTGTGTGAAAATGTGTCAAAACTTGCTTTTCCATGATAGGCACCGATTCCACTTTGACCGACACCACCAAATGGTAAATGAGGGTTTGCTAAATGATACAATGTATCGTTGATGCAACCACCTCCAAATGAAAGAGAAGATAATACTTTTTCTTCTTCTTTTTTATCTGTACCAAAATAATATAAAGCTAGAGGCTTCTCTTCTGTACGAACTTTTTCAATTACATCATCAATATGGTCATAAGTAAGTATAGGCAAAATTGGTCCGAAAATTTCATCTTTCATCACTGGGTCATCCCAAGTAACATTATCCATAATGGTTGGAGCAATTCGTAAATCCCCTTGATGAACTTGTCCACCAAAAATTACTTTTTTCGGTTCGATTAATGTACGTAGACGATGGAAATGGCTCTCATTTACGATACGGACATAATCATCATTTTTTAATGGATCCTTTTTGTATAATTTCGTGATTTCTTTTTGGAGAAGCAATAAAAATTTCTTCTTTACCTTTTTCTGAACATATATATAGTCTGGTGCGACACATGTTTGTCCTGCATTAGTAAATTTCCCCCATGCAATCCGCTTTGCGGCATAAGGCAAATGAGCATATTTACTAACAATTGTCGGACTTTTTCCACCTAATTCTAATGTGAAAGGTGTTACATGACGGCTTGCTTGTTCCATGACAATTTTTCCAACATTTGTACTACCTGTAAAAAAGATATAATCAAATCGTTGCTCTAATAAGGATTGACTAATATGTTTATCTCCTTCTACAACTTTGAGAAATGCTGGATCAAATGTAGCATCGATCATTTCTTTTATTAATTTAGAGCAGTTCGGTGTCAGTTCAGATGGCTTTAATACAACGGTATTTCCTGCTGCAATCGCACCAATCACTGGAGCGATAGCTAATTGAATCGGATAGTTCCAAGGTGCAATAATTAATGTAACGCCATATGGTTCTGATCGAACATAACCTTTCGTTCCTTTATGTGTAAAGGGTGTTTCTACTTTTTTATGTTCCATCCATTTTTTTAAATGTTTTAAAGTAAAATTAATTTCTGTATGCAAAATACCTATTTCGGTTGTTAACGATTCATGTTTTGATTTGTTTAAATCTGCTTTTAATGCATCATACATATCATTTTCGTATTTTTGCAACATCTCTTTTAATATGGTTAACTGTTTAATGCGAAATGCATAACTTTTTGTTTTATTTGTAAAGAAGTATGCCTTTTGTTGTTGAACGAGCTTTTCCATTGGAATATAGCCTCCTTATTTAATAGTATATTGATAAAAATCATATGCAATCGTTACATTTGGAAAAATCTCTGTTGCTTCTTCTAATAATAATGGTATATGCTCTTTTTGATAGCGTGATGAAATATGTGTCAAAATTAAATGTTGTACATTTCCTTTTTTAGCAATAGTTGCTGCATCTTTCGTCGTGGAATGAAAATACTGTTTTGCTAATTCAGGATTTTCTTTAGAAAATGTCGCTTCATGAATGAGAAGATCTGCTCCTTTTACAAAATCAGGTAAAGAAGAAACATAACGTGTATCTCCTAAAATCACAACTTTTCTTCCTTTTTTTGCATCTCCAATGAAATCTTTTCGGTATAAAATTGTACCATCGTCTAAGGTTACTCGCTCATTTTCTTTAATTTGCTTATAAATCGGTCCTGGAGTAATACCGATTTCACGTAATTTATCCACTTGTAGTTCACCAATTTTATCTTTTTCTGTTATTTTATAACCGAAACTTTTCATATTATGATCAAGCAAAATAGTCTCTACTACATACGATTCTTCGTCAATTAATAAACATGGTTCATCAAATTCCACAATATCAATATCGTATGCAAGGTGTGTTTCGCTCACAAGTAAACTTGTTTCAATAAAGTTTTTAATTCCTTTTGGGCCATAAACGATGACTTCATCATCACCACCTAAAAAGGATCGGCTACTAAGTAAACCTGGTAGACCGAATATGTGGTCGCCATGTAAATGGGTAATAAATATTTTTTTAATCTTTCGTGGTTTTAATGTCGTATGTAAAATTTGATGTTGTGTTGCTTCACCACAATCAAACATCCATAATTCATTTATTTCTTGTAGCATATCTAATATGATTGATGTGACATTTCGTTCTTTTGAAGGAATACCAGCACCCGTACCTAAAAATGTAATATCCATATGTAAAACTCCCATCTTGCGTATATACCTCTAGTATATACATTTTCCACGAATGGTGCGATTGTAAACTATTTTAAAGTTTTTTAACTATGATATAATATTTGTAGTATTTTTAATGTTGGGGGATACAACTATGTCAAAAGTGACACCGATGATGGAACAATATTTACGAATAAAAGCAGCACATGAAGATGCATTTTTATTTTTCCGGTTAGGAGATTTTTATGAGTTATTTCATGAAGATGCTATTAAAGCTGCACAAGAACTAGAAATTACATTAACAAAACGTGATGAAGATACACCAATGTGCGGTGTACCACATCATTCGGCAGAAGGATATATTAAAACATTAGTAGATAGAGGATATAAAGTAGCGATATGTGAACAAGTAGAAGACCCTAAAAAGGCAAAGGGTGTTGTAAAACGTGAAGTTGTCCAATTGATTACTCCCGGAACGGTCATGGAGTCATCGATGTTACGAGAAAATGAAAGTAATTATATTGCGAGTCTTTCATATTTTGAAGAAGATGGTAGTTTTATAATCGTGTACCATGAATTGTCAACAGGAGAATCACAAATTGTCCGTGTTGCAGATGAGTTTTCACGTGTTATTCATGAATTAGCAAATCGGAAAGTAAAAGAAGTCGTCGTCAGTACGGCATTTCCACAAATACATATCGATGAGATTAGATCAACTCTACAGTTGCTAATCTCTTATGAAGATGAGGTTAATTTTATTGGGGAATTTCGTCATTTATACGATGATTTAAACGATGAACAATTTATTCATGCGTTTAGTCGTATGTTAAATTATATTGCACATACTCAAAAGCGATCGTTACACCATTTACAAAACCCAGAAATAATTGAATTAAAACAATATTTAACACTGGATATGTATGCAAAGCGTAATTTAGAACTAACAGAAACATTTATTAAAAAAGGAAAATATGGTTCACTTTTATGGGTGCTAGATAAAACAGTGACAGCAATGGGAGCAAGGATGTTAAAAAAATGGATAGAACGTCCACTCATTCACCAAGTATCCATTGAAAGTCGCCTACAAATTGTTCAGTCGATGATGGAACACTTTATGGAACGGGATCAATTACAGGAAGCACTTCGTTCCGTTTACGATTTAGAGAGACTTGCGGGAAGAATTTCTTTTGGAAATGTAAATGCAAGGGACTTATTACAATTAAAACAATCGTTACAACAAATTCCACAAATTAAAAATGTATTATCGTTGATTGACGTAAAAGAAGTGGCAAAATTGAATGAATCGCTCCATTATCCAACACAGTTAGTTGATCTATTAGAGCGAAGTTTAAAAGAAGATGCACCGATGACGATTAAAGAAGGAAATATTATTAAAGATGGATATAATGATCAACTAGATGAATATCGTCACGCATTAAGACATGGAAAAGATTGGATTTTACAATTAGAACAAGAAGAACGAGCATTAACGAATATTAAATCACTTAAAGTAGGTTTCAATAAAGTGTTCGGGTATTATATTGAAGTAACACATGCAAACAAGCATTTACTTCCAGAAGGTCGCTATGAACGTAAACAGACGTTACGCAATGCGGAACGCTATATTAGACCTGAACTAAAAGAAAAAGTAGCAATCATTTTAGAGGCACAGGAAAAAAGCGTTGAATTAGAATATGATTTATTCGTTGAAGTTCGTGATACATTAAAAGAGGATATTATCATTATTCAAAAACTTGCCTCTGTGATAAGTGAAATTGACGTTTTACAATCTTTTGCTGAGGTAAGTGAAGCAAATAACTATGTGAAACCGACCTTCGTTGAAAATACGGTAACGATTAAAAATGGCCGTCATCCAGTTATTGAGAAAGTAATCGACGATGGTTCATTCGTGCCAAATGATGTATATCTAAATGATGATGATTTTATTTTACTTATTACTGGACCAAACATGTCTGGGAAGAGTACCTATATGCGTCAGCTAGCATTAACGATCATTATGGCGCAAATTGGTTGTTTCGTTCCAGCAGATGAGGCAAATTTACAAATTTTCGATCAAATTTTCACGAGAATTGGTGCTGCAGATGATTTAGTAAGTGGACAAAGTACGTTTATGGTGGAGATGTTAGAAGCAAACTTTGCTCTACAACATGCAACGGAAAAAAGTTTAATTTTATTTGATGAAATTGGGCGTGGGACAAGCACATATGATGGTATGGCATTAGCGAATGCGATTGTAGAATATATTCATGATGACGTAAAAGCGAAGACGTTATTTTCTACGCATTATCATGAATTAACTGATTTAGAAGAATCGCTTGATGGAGTAAAAAATATTTATGTTCGTGCCGAGGAATATGATGAAAAGATAGTCTTTTTGCATAAAATAGAAGAAGGGCGAGCGAATGAAAGTTACGGAATTCATGTTGCTAAATTAGCTGATATGCCAGATGCACTCATTGACCGTGCACAAGTTATACTGGAAGCTTTAGAAGGTTCTGCTAAAGAAGTGTCAACGATGAACGAAACACAAGCTCAATTATCGTTTTTTGGAGAGATAGAAGAATCACCGAAAAAAGAAAAAGGTAAGCGAGTGGAACATCATGAAGTAATGAAACAACTACGAGAAATTAATTTATTAGAAACGACACCGATGGATGCAATGAATATATTATATGAATTGCATAAAAAAGCGAAACAGTAAGAGAGGAGTATTTTCGTTTGAATATAAGACAACTACCACAAAATTTAGCGAATAAAATCGCGGCAGGTGAAGTGGTAGAAAGGCCAGCATCTGTCGTGAAAGAATTAGTAGAAAATAGTATTGACGCAAATAGTACAGATATACGAGTCACTTTAAAAGAGGCAGGCCTATTAGAAATAAAAGTCACAGATAATGGGGATGGAATTTCAGAAGCGGATTCTAAACGTGCGTTTATGCGACATGCAACGAGTAAAATTGCTTATGATCAAGACTTGTTTCATATTCGTTCATTAGGTTTCCGTGGAGAAGCTCTTGCAAGTATTGCTTCTGTTAGTAAATTAACGATAGAAACTTCGACTGGAGACAAAGCGGGAACGAAACTTTATATGGAAGGCGGAGAATTTAAAGAAGAAGGAAAAAGTACTGCGCGTAAAGGTACAGAGATTACTGTGTGCGAACTTTTTTATAATACACCTGCGCGTTTAAAATATATGAAAACCATTCATACAGAATTGGGACATATTACGGATCTAATGAATCGTTATGCATTAGCACATCCACATATACGTTTTACACTTGTCCATAATGATAAAACAATCTTTAATTCGAAAGGGAACGGGAATTTATTACAAGTAATTAGTGAAATTTATGGGATGCAAGTAGCCCGTAATATGTATAAAGTTGAGGCAGAATCATTAGATTTTCATGTTTCGGGATTTATCTCAAAACCAGAGGTGACAAGATCAAACCGTAACTTTATGACGACGATTGTAAATGGAAGATATATTAAAAGTCAGGCACTGAATTTTGCAATTACGCGAGCATATGATACATTACTGCCTATTCACCGTTATCCGGTTGTCGTATTGCATATTGAACTAGATCCTATATTAGTGGATGTGAATGTGCATCCGACAAAATTAGAAGTTCGTTTTAGTAAAGAAAAGGAATTAGTGCAATTAATTGAAACACTTATTCGTGATACATTTAAATCGAAAACATTAATCCCACAAATTGATCAACTACCGAAACGTGAAAAATTAAAAACAGAGCAAGCTTCTATTCCGCTTGTCATGCCATCACAAAATGATGAAAATGAAATTGCGGTAACATTACAGCAATTGGACGAGGAACAAGGAAATCGTTCTTTTGATGTAAATATTCATCAAGTAGAAGAAACGATTCCACCCTTAATAGACGATGAAGGTACAGAAAATTATTTAGATGATGACATCATGCAAGAACAAACGGAAAATGTACGAAATGAAGAAAGAATCCCAATGATGTATCCAATTGGTCAATTACAAGGGACATATATATTGGCACAAAATGAAAATGGATTATATATGATTGATCAACATGCTGCACAGGAACGTATTAAGTATGAATTTTTCAAAAAAAAATTAGGGAATCCTATTAATGAATGGCAACAACTTTTAATGCCTTTAACATTTGAATTTACAACAAATGAAATATTGTTTTTAGATAAACATAAACAATTATTTGAAGATGTTGGATTATATTTGGAACCATTTGGAGGACAAACTTATGCGGTCCGTTCTTATCCAAATTGGTTCCCGGCAGGAGAGGAAGAAGCTATCATTCGTGATATGGTGGAACAAGTAATTAAAGATGGGACAATTAACGTCGAGAAAATTCGTGAAGAATTAGCGATTTTAATGTCTTGTAAACGATCTATTAAAGCAAATCATTACTTAAATACAGATGAAATGACTCGATTATTAGAAGACTTACGAATGATGGAAGATCCTTTTACATGTCCACATGGAAGACCGGTTATTATTCATTATACGTACTATGAAATTGAAAAAATGTTTAAAAGAATTATGTAATATGTATACAATGCCCCCTATTTGCTTATCATAGTAAAACAAGTGAATGTGTAAGGAGGATAAGTAAATGGGTAGAACGACAATACATTTATTTTTAAATCGGCTCCTAGCAAACTATTTTACAGTATATGTGAAATTGTTTCGTTACCAACATTATATAAAAGGAGCACATTTTCAACCTTATCAAATATTTTTTACGTCGTTGCAAAAAGAGTTAGATGATAAATTCATAGGTTAGCATCTTATATTACATCCATTAATGGTAGACCATTTTGTACGATGGAAAAATTTCTTCAAGAGAAAACAATTGAAGAGGCCACCGCAGACGATGAATTACATGAAATGTTTGCACAGCTCGTACATGACTTCACAAAAATGAAACGAGAAATTATTCATCATGGTTTAAAGGAAGTGGATGAGTGTAAAGATATGATGACGAAGCATTTTTTGATGGATCATTTAATTCAATTACAACATCATATTTCAACATGTCTCACATATGAAAAATAAATAAACAAGGCGGAATTGTACGTGGAGAAAGAGAAAGTTATTGTGATTGTAGGTCCGACAGCAATTGGAAAAACGGACCTTAGTATTCAATTAGCAAAAGAGTTACAAACAGAGATTATAAGCGGGGACTCTATGCAAGTATATAAAGGAATGGATATCGGTACTGGAAAAATAACAAAAGAAGAGATGGCCGATATTCCACACTATATGCTAAATATCCGGCAACCAAATGAAGATTTTTCGGTTGCTACATTTAAAGAGTTAGTGGAAGAACATATAAAAGTAATAAATGAAAAAGGGAAAATACCTATTATTGTTGGTGGTACTGGCTTATATATTCAAGCAGTGTTATTTGATTACCAGTTTTCAGAACAAAAAAGGGATGAAAAATTTACAAAAGAATTAGAGAACTTGCTCGAAAGAGAAGGAAATATCGCTTTACATGAAAAGTTGAAAAAAGTAGACCCGATTCAAGCAAGTAAAATTCATCCAAATAACTATCGTCGTGTTATTCGTGCATTAGAAGTATTTGAATCGACTGGAAAAACGATGACAGAACGACATAAGACACAAAACAAAACGAGTAAGTATGATTATGTGTTAATCGGTTTAGAAATGAACCGGGACAAATTGTATGACCGAATTAATCGTCGGGTAGAGAAAATGGTGCAAGACGGTTTAGTAGAAGAAGTAAGAGCATTGTATGATAAGGGTTTTAGCGATACACAAGCGATGAAGGCGATTGGTTATAAAGAGATAATTCCTTATTTAGAACAAGAAATGTCTTTAGATGAAGCGGTTAGTATTTTACAACGAAATTCTCGGCGCTATGCTAAAAGGCAATATACTTGGTTTAAAAATCAGATGGATGTGACGTGGTTTGATGCAGAAAAAGTTGCAAATCCTACTTATTTAAAAGGAATTTTGCAATATATTGAAAATTCAGTTACAAAAACGAAGTAAAATAAGGTACAATAAACATATATACGTAAGATTGGCGTAGGTTCAAATGAATTCATTTAACCTTGTCTTCTTTAATAAAGATAGAAAAAGGAGGAAGAAGCATGGCACAGACAGTGAATATTCAGGATCATTATTTGAATCAACTTAGGAAAGAACGTATTGCGGTAACAGTGTTTTTAACAAATGGATTTCAATTAAGAGGGGTCGTCAAAGCATTTGACAATTTTACCGTTTTATTAGAAACGGAAGGAAAACAACAATTGATTTACAAACATGCGATTTCAACGTTCGCACCATCCAAAAATGTTCCTTTAGATACGAAAGAGGAAGAGTAAAACGCGAAAAGGAAGCTTAGGTAATTGATATAAATAAATACCTAAGCTTCTTTTTTTGTGTGAAATATTACATATCGGTGAACAAGGGTTTACATTTGCTATTTTGACGAATACCGCCTCTTTATTGGCGATACTGTATGTGAATCGTCATGATTTTTTCCGCTTAGCAGTTCATTCGTTAACATATATACGAACGAGAGAAAAAGTTTATCAAAGTGATTTTCGTTTCGTTTTGTTATTAATGATTGGAACAATCCCTGCCGGGGTATTAGGTTTTTTTTCTGAAAGATTATATTGCTGATGTAACAAATTTATTTATGATAGGACTTATGTTATTAGTAACAGGGGTAGCATTATGGTTTATTCGGAATGTGGATGGTGCGAAAGAAGAACAAGATATTCCGACGAAAGATGCTATTTTAGTTGGTATTGGCCAAGCTGTTGCACTATTTCCAGGGATTAGTCGTTCGGGATCAACGATTATCTCTGCAGTTGCCGTTGGAATGAATCGTGAAACAGCTTTACGTTTTTCGTTTATACTATATATTCCAGTTAGTATAGGTGGAATCGTTTTAGGTATAATGGTTTTTTTAAAAGAACCAAATAAAATCGAGTTAATATTTCCGTATAGTGTAGCTTTTTTCGCTACATTATGTATGACGTTTTTTTCTTTGAAATGGTTTATTCATATAATGAAAAAAGGAAAGTTAATATATTTCGTATATTATTGTTTCATTATTGGATCTATTTTAGTTTTGAGGCATCTAATATAAAGGTGAGAACTAGATATATAGGGTAAATATAACCATTATGATGATCACATTGAAAAAATCTTTTATTTGTTGGAGATTAGTTTGATGAAAAGAACTGACATAAATTTTCGTTATGATCGATCATGATTGGTGACAAGAACACTTCGTGTATTTTTGTTTGAAAACTTCTCCGCTACAAATTAAATATAGTTTATAAAACCTTTTTAATTAGGCGTTTATCACGGGAATGTAGCTATATGCATATATTATTTGTAGCAAGGGGGACCGCTTATGAAGTCAAATATTATTCAAAGTCAACAAGGGAAAATTAATATTGTTTTACAACATGATGTTCAAAAACAGGATCATAAAAATGAAAATTTAAAAATGATTGATCACTTATTGAAGGACTTTATCGGTTTAGAAGAAGTAAAAGCGATGATAAAAGAAATATATGCGATAAAAATGATGAATGAAAAACGAAAAATGTACCATTTATCCATTAACGATCATTCTATGCATATGATCTTTCGGGGAAATCCTGGCACAGGGAAAACAACTATTGCTAGAAAACTTGCTGAAATTTGTGTGGAATTACAATTATTAGAAAAAGGGCATTTTATTGAAGCGCAACGTGCAGATGTTGTCGGAGAATATATTGGGCAAACAGCGATTAAGACGAAGCAATTAGTTGAGCGGGCACGTGGTGGCATCTTGTTCATTGATGAAGCATATGCACTGGCACGTGGTGGTGAAAAAGACTTTGGTAAAGAAGCAATCGACACTATCGTTAAGCACATTGTTTTAATTTCTATGTAAAATAGTTGAGGTTTATTGTACATAATGATTTTTAGGATCAATTAATTCAATATTCACATTAACTAGTATATTAATATGATGAAAATGACACAAATGGCCCTGGTATATTAAAAATTTGACTTCATATATTTCTAATTGTCTTTAGCACACCTCCTCTTTTATAAATGCAATTAATATTTTCGAAAAATGTGTATTGTTTATTCGTTATTTTAATTTGTTTTTATGGAACATATCATGAAGAAAACTTTGAGAGGATTTTTGATAAAAAGGAAAACTAAATATTTTCTGTAAATTCAATGATAAATATGTTACAACATAAAATAAATATGATACACTATTTGTGTTTGACAAATAAATGGGAGGTAAAAAAATGGTAAGTGCAACATGGAATCGGTTATGGGATATACATGAAGAAGCAAAAGAGAAAATCATGTTTTTCGTAAAACCGAACAAGACAAATAAAGAAAAAGCTACACAAGAAAAATCAAATGAAACAAACGGTGGAAAGGATGGAGGAAAAGGAGATTATAGTTATACGAAAGGACAGCTTATCGGACTTATTTTAGGACCTTTATTATTTACACTTATTTTACTCTTTTTCAATCCAGCAGATTTATCAAAAGAAGGGATTGCAATTTTAGCTAGTACCGTTTGGATTGCAACATGGTGGATTACAGAGGCGTTGCCAATTCCTGTAACTTCATTACTACCACTCGTATTGTTCCCGATGACGAATGGGTTAGACATTAAACTTACTGCATCCCAATATGGGGATGAGACAGTATTTTTATTTATGGGGGGATTTATGATTGCCCTTGCGATGGAAAAATGGAACTTACACCGTCGTATTGCTCTGTGGATTATTATGATTATTGGAACGAATACAGACCGGATCGTGCTTGGATTTATGGTTGCTACCGGGTTTTTATCGATGTGGATTTCAAACACAGCTACAGCAATGATGATGGTACCTATGGGAATCGCAATTACATATCAAGTAGCTGATGCATTAAAAGGTACTGGAGAAGATACATCACGAGGTGGCTTTGGCTTCGGTAAGGCATTAATGTTAGCGATTGCATATTCTGCTTCTTTAGGTGGAATTGCAACTTTAATCGGAACACCACCAAACACTTTATTAGCTGGTGCAATGGAAACAATGTACGGTATTGAGTTATCGTTTGCTAAATGGATGATTTTCGGTGTTCCATTTGCTTGGATTTTTATTTTTATCGTATGGTTTTATTTAGTGAAAATTGCGTATCCAACAAAAGTAAAAAGTTTACCTGGTGGTCAAGAAGTATTTGCGAAAGAAAAGGATAGTTTAGGAAAAGCGTCAACAGAGGAAAAATTAGTATTTATCATTTTCATTTTAGCAGCATTTTCTTGGATTACGAGATCATTTTTCTTATCGAAGTTTATCGATGGTTTAAGTGACGGACTTATCGCTATATTCTTTGCGATCGTTTTATTTGCGATTCCTTCTCCAAATGTGAAAGGTGGCCGTTTATTAGATTGGGAAACAGCAATGAAATTACCTTGGGGAATTTTATTACTATTCGGTGGTGGACTTGCAATTGCTGGTGGATTCGTGGAAACTGGTTTATCAGAATGGTTTGGTAGCCAATTGACAGGTTTACAAGGAATTAATTTAATTGTTGTCATCATTACCGTTTCTGTTTTAGTACTTGTTTTAACAGAGGTTACATCCAATACAGCAACAGCTTCCATGATGTATCCAATTATGGGTTCATTAGCGATTGCATTAGGGTATCATCCGTATGCACTTATGATTGCAGCAGGTGTAACAGCATCATGTGCGTTCATGCTTCCAGTTGCAACACCACCAAATGCGGTTGTATTTGGAACAGGTTACTTACGGATTCAAGATATGATTCGTAAAGGATTGCCGTTAAACTTTGTTGGCATTATTTTAATCACATTATTAATTTATTTTGTTTTACCATATGCGTGGGATTTTGATTTAACAGAAATACCAGAAGAATTTTTGGTAGATTAACATTTATTTTATAGAAAATTTTCATGAAAAAAGCTTGGGAGTAGAATGAAAGTTCATATAAAATGGGAAGGACAATTTATAAGGATGTACTTCCTATTTTATAACAAGAACGGACAAATCTCCCAAGATTTTATTTTTTTGTTTGCATCGTTTGATAGCCTTTTACTAGAAATACATAAATAGCTGGTAAAATTGCTGTAAATAAAATAACTCCCATCCATTGATAACTTTCCCATAAAGGGGCTAAGGAAGTTGTACCGAGTGATACCCCTAAATAATACGCTACTAAATATAAACTAGAAGCACTTCCTTTATGGTGTGTAGCAGTTTGTGAAACAGTCGCTGTCGCAAGTGCATGAGAGATGAAAAATCCTAAACAAACAATACATAATCCAATGGTAATGAGGACAAGCGAGCTTCCTAATGTAATCATCATTCCACTACATAATATAAACACGCCAGCTACTCTTAAATGGCTTATATTAAATCGCGCAGTTAATAATCCAGCAATAGGTGCACCAATCACTCCTAAACTATAAGCAAAATAAAAATACGAAATTTCCTTTAAGGAAAGTTCATAAGGTGCTTCTAATAAATGGAATGGTAAATACGTCCACATACCTGTAAAAGCAATTTGTAATACCATCCCAAGTCCAAACATTAATAACAGAGTAGGATTTTTAAAATGTACGACAAACCCTTTTAAATCTTCCTTCACCTTACTTTGTACTCCAGTAAAATAACGAGATGTTGGTAAATTAAATAAAACGAGTAAAAATGTAACGACTCCAAAAATAGCGAGGATATACATAGTTATTTGCCAAGTATACTGTTCTGCGATATACCCTGTTACAAATCTCCCCATCATTCCACCGATACTATTGCACGATATATATAACGTCGTTGCAAAACCGAAATGTTTTGGGTCAATTTCTTCTGCCATATATGCTAGTGCTGCACTTAATAAGCCAGCTAATAGAAAGCCTTGCACAAATCTTAAAATAATAATAAAAATAAACATTTTTAATAAAGGAATAATAAATAACAAAATGGTCGAACAAATAATAGATAAATGAATAAATTTTGTTCGACCATGACGGTCTGACATAAAACCAATTGCTAATAACCCAAAAATAAGTCCAATGGTCGTCATAGACATTGCTAAGCTTGCATATGAGACAGATATTTGAAAGCTCTCTGTTAATAAAGGTAGTAAAGGTTGCATGAAATACATCGTTGCAAAGATAAATAAAGATGCAGCCCCTAAACTTAAAATAATTTGCCAAAATTGAATATGTTTTATTGTGTATTTTTCTGTAATCATAAGGACCCCTAATTTTCAATATGTTCTCTTTTTCTATCATTATATCGTATAAACCTCAATAATGCCTTATTTTCATCTATATAGTCAGAATTTTTATTCATTAGGACAATCCGCCGACTCATACAATAAGAAGGAATGGAGGGGATGGAAGATACGACATAAATATACATTAACAATAAAGGAAAGGAATGTATCTGCTGACATAAGGTATATAAAAATGAAAGAAGAATGGAAGGAGTTTTTAAAGGAAGTTTTCATAAAATATAAATATATAACATAGCGTTATCATGATTAAAATGTGAGGTGGATCGCTTGATTCAATTAAGGGGAGGAAAAAAATTACCGTTAGAAAAGGTATATCAATTAGTTGGAAAAATAAACGGTATTATATATGCAAGAGTGTCTACGACTGATCAAGCAAAAAAAGGATATTCACTTACATCACAAAAACAACTTTGTATGGAACGGGCTAAAACAAAATTTCATTATACGGAAGATGAGTTGATCACTATTATAGAAGATGGACGAATGGGGGATGATCCAAATCGGCCAGGTTTAAATTATGTATTATATTTACTGGAACAAGGGGTTGGGAAAAAATTAATTATGTTACATCCTGATCGACTAACTCGAGACAATACATTACAAGGTATTATTTCTAGAAAAGTGTGGTCAATGGGTGTTGATATTGAATTTGTTGAATTTGATGTAAATCCTAATGACCCGGAGTCCATGTTAATGTATAACATACAAGGGTCTATCGCACAGTATAATAAAGCAAAAATTCTGGCGAATGCAAGACGAGGAAGAATTGCAAAAGCAAAAAAAGGGGAAATCCCAAATTTTAGACGGTTGTATGGTTATCATTATAATAAACAATTAAAAACTGTTGACATTAATATGGAAGAAAAATCGACTTATTTAAAAATGGTCGATATGCTACTACAACAAAAAATGAGTTGCAATCAAATCGCACAAACATTAAGTCAAAAAGGTATTGAAGGACCTAATGGATCTATATGGTATCAGTCAACTGTTACAAGGATTTTACGCAATGAAAGTTATACGGGACGATATTATTATGGCAAAACGAAGGTTGTACAAAACAATGGGAAAAAAGAACAAATTCCAAGGCCTAAAGAAGAATGGATATTAATCGAAATTCCACGAATAATAGACGATATGACATATGACCGAATTCAACAAGCTATTGACCAATTTAGAACGAAGCAAGGACGAAAGTCTAATGATTATTTATTAAGTAGAATTGTCATATGTGGTCGATGTCATGGAGCAGTTGGAGCGGGAGTGACATCTAAAAGTAAACAGCGAATTCTTAAATATTATGTATGTCGCAAAAAACAGTCAAAAGGATATAAAGTCGGTTCAGCAGAAAGTGTACACTATTGTAAGGGAAAGAACTGGCGTGTAGACATTGTCGATTCGCTCGTGTGGAATTGGTGTAAACATAAAATGCTCCAAATGGATACAGTTAATGAATCTGTTATAAAGACAATGTATAAGTTAGAAGAGGATACAACGAATTGGAAAAAAGAAATACACAGTATTAAGGAACGGGTAACACAATTACAAAAAGAACGGAGTAATTATGTCAAACTTTTTGTAAAAGAAAAAATATCGGAATTATACTTTGATGAATGTGTGCAACAAATAGACAATCGAATTAATAATTATCTAGATAAAGAGCGACATATATATGAAAAAAACATAGAAAAAGGAAAGGTGAGTGAAGAAGAGTATATACATGAAAATCGATTATACATCCAAACTTTGATTAAACATACATTAACACCTGAGGAGAAACGTAGAGCAATTAGTATTTTTGTAAAACAAGTTATTTTATATGATGATGATACAGTTGAAATTATTCCAAGATAATTAGTTGATGTGTTTAGGTGAACGGACACAATACATGTTAAATAAAACAATGGTTAAATTGATGGAAGACTACAGAGATGAATTTATTCTTATATTAGCAGGCTATTCTAATGAAATGGATTCTTTTTTACAGACGAATCCTGGATTACGATCACGCTTTCCGTTTCAAATTAATTTTCCAAATTACACGATGGATCAACTATTAGATATTTTAAAAATGATGGCAAAAGAACGAGATTATCGGCTTACAAATCGTGCATTATTAAAAGTAGAACAACAGATTGAAATTTGTTTACGAAATGAACCATTCACTTTTTCAAATGCACGATACATTCGTAATATATTGGAAAGAGCAATTCGACAACAAGCAATGCGAATGATGCAATATGTCCATTATTCTGAAGACCAATTAACTATTTTACGAGCGGATGACTTTACGTTTCATAAGTGATATTTTCGTCAGTAATAATGATATCTGTTATGATAGAACTATAGGAAGAAAAGAGGTTGATATATATATGTCAAACGAACGTGTACTAATTTTAGCAGTAAAAAAAGCAACACAAACGGATAAACAATTTGAAGCAACAGTCGAAGAGTTAAATTCCTTAAGTTATACTGCTGGTGGAGAGGTTATGGAGACTTTAACACAAGCAAGAGATAATATTCATCCTGTCACATATGTTGGACATGGAAAATTAGATGAAGCACAAACAATTGTGGATGCAGAAGATATCGATTTAGTGATTGCAAATGACGAATTATCTCCTGGACAGTTACGTAATTTGAATGATCATTTAGGAGTCCGTGTAATCGACCGAAGTCAATTAATATTAGATATTTTTGCTAGTCGTGCCAAAACGAAAGAAGGACAATTGCAAGTTGAACTTGCTCAGCTACAATATACATTGCCACGCTTACATGGAATGGGGCTCGTATTATCACGACTTGGTGGTGGAATTGGAACGAGAGGACCAGGGGAGACAAAATTAGAAACAGATCAACGGCATATACGAAGACGTATTGACGATATTAAACGTCGGTTAAAAGACGTTGTGAAACAGCGGGAGCAGTACCGTAAGCGAAGAAAACAAAATAAAGTGTTTCAAATTGCGATTGTTGGTTATACGAATGCTGGTAAGTCGACGATTTTTAATCGATTAACAAGTGAAAGGTCTTTAGAGGAAGATTTACTGTTCGCTACATTAGATCCGTTAACGAGAAAAATTCAATTACCTTCAGGATTTGAATGTTTGCTTACTGATACGGTTGGATTTTTACAAGCATTGCCGACATCTTTAATTGCTTCCTTTAAATCAACCTTAGAGGAAGTCACAGAAGCGGATTTCTTATTACATGTTGTCGATAGTTCAAATGAAGATTATGTACAACACGAACGTACTGTTTATGAAATTTTGGAAGAACTTGATGCTCATACAATTCCGATGTTAACTGTGTACAATAAAACAGATTTATTAGAGGCGGATTTTTTCCCATCATCTGATCCATCTATTCAAATACACGCCCATGATGAAAATGATTTAGGAAAGTTATTGCATAAAATGGAAGACATTTTAAAAAATGAATGGGAATTTTATTCAGTCTCTTTAGAAGCTTACGAATCAAAAGAGTTGCATCAATTTACAAAACATACGATTATAACAAAGAAGGAGTATAATGAGGAAACATTCCGGTATGATTTAGAAGGCTATATTCCACATGCACACCCATTACAGAAAATTTTAAAGGAGAAACAAGAGTAATATGTTACAAAATGAATTAATAGAAAAACTAGAAGCACAATGTGCACCTTATTTTACATCAATTAATCAGATGGTAGAAATAAACCAAAAAAAAGTATTAAACGCGTTTCGAGAAGAACAGATCGGTGATCACCATTTTAGTTCTACGGATGGTTATGGTTATGATGATCAAGGACGAGATGGATTAGAAGCGTTATATGCTCGTGTATTTGGTGGGGATGATGCATTAGTCCGTCCCCAAATTGTTTCCGGAACACATGCTATTGCAACAGCATTATATGCGATGTTACGTCCTGGAGATGGGCTTTTATACATTACAGGAGCACCATACGATACATTGGATCAAGTAATTGGAAAAAACACATCAAATACTGGAAGTCTTAAAGATTATGGTGTTCGGTACAATGAAGTTTTATTAAAAGATGATCAAACGATTGACTATGAAGGAATTAAAAATGCGATCAATGAACATACGAAAGTTGTAGGTATTCAACGTTCGAAAGGATATGAAAACCGTCCTTCATTTACAATCGATGCAATTGAACAAATGATTCAATTTGTAAAAGAAATAGATGAAAACATTATTGTGTTTGTTGATAATTGTTATGGGGAATTTGTTGAGGACCGTGAGCCTTTAGAGGTTGGCGCTGATATTATGGCTGGGTCTTTAATTAAAAATCCAGGTGGTGGACTCGTTCGTGCCGGAGGATATATCGTAGGAAAAGAGGATTTAGTTGAACTTGCTGCAAATCGATTAACAGCACCAGGACTAGGAAAAGATGCTGGAGCAACATTAAATATGTTACAAGAGATGTATCAAGGATTTTTCCTTGCACCACATGTAGTAGGAGAAGCATTAAAAGGGGCTATTTTCACTGCACGGTTAATGGATTATGTCGGTGTGGAAACAGCACCTACATATACTGATAAACGTACAGATATTATTCAGGCAATGACGTTCCATCATGAAGAAGCGATGATCAAATTTTGTGAAGCCATTCAGGCAAATTCACCAATCAACTCGTATGTAGCACCATACCCAAGTGAGATGCCAGGGTATGAAGAAAAAGTAATTATGGCTGCAGGAACGTTTATCCAAGGGGCTAGTATTGAATTATCTGTTGACGGACCGATTAAACCTCCGTATACGGCTTTTTTACAAGGTGGTTTAACATATGCACATGTTAAAATTGCCATTATTCAAACAGTAGAAAAGCTAATTCAAGATGGATTATTGGATCCTTTAACTTTTCCAGAATTGTAAGTGACATAGTTTAGGATAAATAAAAACGGTAAAGTTCATCAGTTTTTGATAAGCTTTACCGTTTTCACTTAGAATGCACGATATAGGCCAATTACCTTTCCTAAAATAATGACATTATTTAATAGGATCGGTTCCATAGCATCGTTTTCAGGTTGTAGGCGAATATGATCTGTTTCTTTATAAAATCTTTTTACGGTTGCCTCGTCTTCGTCCGTCATTGCGACGACAATATCTCCGTTATTTGCTACACTTTGTTGTTTTACAATTACTCTATCACCATTAAAAATTCCGGCGTTGATCATACTATCCCCATCAACTTCTAATAAAAACACATTATCTTCCCGATGTGCGAGTGATGTTGGGACTGGCGCATATTCTTCGATATTTTCTATTGCTGTAATCGGTGCACCAGCAGTTACCTTACCAATTAAAGGAGCATAACGTGCCGTATCTTTTTCAATATTTTGGAATGACGGATCAACAATTTCAATTGCTCTTGGCTTTGTTGGGTCTCTACGAATATATCCTTTATTTTCAATTCGTTCTAAATGACCGTGTACAGTAGAACTAGAAGCTAAACCAACTGCTTTGGCAATCTCACGAACAGAAGGAGGATATCCTTTCATTTCTACTTCATGAACGATATAATCATAAATCATCTGTTGCCTTTTTGAAAGTTTTTCCAAGAACCTCACCTCATCTGTCTATATAATTACTTTCATTTTATCAAAATGCGAACAGAAGTCAAACATAAGTTCCCATATTTGTTCGGTAGAAATGTTCTATTTCTGAAAGGTTGTCTGAAATGTAAAGTTATTATAGAATATTATGTGGCGCATTTGTATCTATACAAAATATTGTATAGTATAATATAAGTAACATATAGATATATTTTTATCATATGTAACTTAGGAATTAAGAGGTGAGAACATGTTAACGAAAGAAAAACTTGAACGTATCAATTACCTCGCTAAAAAAGCAAAAAGTGAGACATTGACGCAAGAAGAAAAACAAGAACAACAAGAGCTTCGTCAAGAATATTTACAAAGTATTCGTCAATCATTTACTAATCAAATAACTTCTGTTACGGTGATCGACCCAGAAGGGAACGATGTAACACCGGACAAAGTAAAACAAATAAAAAGAAATAGAGACAAATAATATATTTAAAGGAGCTAATAACAGATGCAAGTGGAACAATTATCAGTAAATACAATTCGTACATTATCAATGGATGCAATACAAAAAGCAAACTCTGGTCACCCAGGATTACCGATGGGTGCCGCACCAATGGCTTATACATTGTTTACAGACTTCTTAAATCATAATCCAAAAAACTCTAAATGGTTTAATCGTGATCGCTTCATTTTATCTGCTGGACATGGTTCAATGTTATTGTATAGTTTATTACATTTATCTGGATATGATGTAACAATGGATGATATTAAAAATTTCCGTCAATGGGGTTCTAGAACACCTGGACATCCAGAAGTATTAGATACAGACGGAGTCGAAGCAACGACTGGTCCATTAGGACAAGGTGTAGCAATGGCTGTTGGTATGGCAATGGCAGAGGCACATTTAGCAGCAAAATACAATAAAGAGAACTTCAACATTATTGACCATTACACTTACTCATTAGTTGGTGATGGAGATATTATGGAAGGGATTTCTCATGAAGCTGCATCCCTTGCTGGACACTTAGCTTTAGATAAATTAATTGTATTATATGATTCGAATGATATTTCATTAGACGGAGATTTAGATCGATCATTTTCTGATAGTACAGAAGATAGATTTAAAGCTTACGGTTGGCAAGTAATTCGTGTCGAGGATGGAAGAGATTTACAAGCCATCCATCAAGCAATTGAAGAAGCGAAAGCGAATACGACACAACCAACATTAATTGAAGTTAAAACAATTATCGGGTATGGTTCACCAAATAAATCGGATTCCTCAGCATCACACGGTGCCCCACTTGGAGAGGACGAAATTGCTTTAACGAAGGAATATTATGGTTGGGACTACG
Source organism: Candidatus Pseudogracilibacillus intestinigallinarum (assembly GCA_019113205.1). Lineage (GTDB taxonomy): Bacteria > Bacillota > Bacilli > Bacillales > Amphibacillaceae > Pseudogracilibacillus > Pseudogracilibacillus intestinigallinarum. The sequence continues at coordinate 83,637 of DXHX01000123.1, forward strand.
AAGAAACTTTCCACGTTCCAGAGGAAGTATATGAAGATTTCAATAAGAAAGTTGTGCAAAAAGGCGCAAACTTAGAAGAAGCATGGAATACGTTATTTGGCGAATATAAAGAAGCATACCCAACATTAGCAGAAGAACTACAACTTGCAATTAACGGTGAACTTCCTGCTAATTGGGATGGAAATTTACCAACATATAAAGTAGGCAAAGATACATTAGCTTCTCGTGTTGCTTCAAGCGAAATGATTAATGCTATTAGTAAAACTGTTCCTAGCTTTTTTGGAGGAAGTGCTGACTTAGCAAGTTCAAACAATACGATGATGAAAGAAGAAACTGATTTCACAAAAGAATCGTACGAAGGTCGTAATATTTGGTTTGGTGTACGAGAATTTGCGATGGGTGCAGCATTAAACGGAATGGCATTACACGGTGGTTTAAAAGTATATGGCGGAACATTTTTTGTCTTTAGCGATTATGTACGTCCGGCAATGCGCTTATCGGCTATTCAAAATGCTCCTGTCACTTACGTGTTTACACATGATTCAATTGCAGTGGGAGAAGACGGTCCAACACATGAACCGATTGAACATTTAGCATCTTTACGTGCGATGCCGAACTTATCTGTTATACGTCCAGCTGATGGAAATGAAACAAATGCAGCTTGGCGTTTAGCTTTAGAAACAACAGACAGACCGACTGCATTAGTGTTAACACGCCAAGGTTTACCAACTTTAGATGGCACACAAGAAAATGCATATGAAGGTGTTAAACGTGGTGCATATGTTATTAGTAGAGAAAATGCTAAATTAAATGGTATTTTAATTGCGACTGGTTCTGAAGTAAACTTAGCGATCGATGCTCAAAAAGCATTACTTGAAAAAGGGATCGATGTTCGTGTCGTAAGCATGCCTTCTTGGGATCGTTTCGAAGCACAAGATGCAGCATATAAAAATGATGTTTTACCAAAAGACGTTACAGCACGTGTAGCAATCGAAATGGCTGCATCACTTGGTTGGGAACGTTATGTAGGTTTTGATGGAAAAGTACTAGGAATAGATAAATTCGGTGCTTCGGCTAACGGAAACATCGTAATTGAAAAGTACGGCTTCACAGTAGAAAATGTTGTAAAACATATGGAAGAAGTTCTTGCGTAAAATTATTGTTTTATAACGACGAATTGTTTATACTGTAAAGGGAACATTTTGAAGGAGGATCATAGTTTATGTCAACGATTTGGGTAGTATTGATCGCAATATTAGCATTAGTTGCTGGGGTTGCACTTGGATTTTTCCTAGCTAGAAAATATATGATGGATTATTTAAAGAAAAACCCACCAATTAATGAACAAATGTTACGCACAATGATGATGCAAATGGGTCAAAAGCCATCGCAAAAGAAAATAAATCAAATGATGCGTGCCATGAGTAATCAAATGGATAATCCGAAAAAATAAGCAATATTGATACAATTTTATTAAGTTTTTGAGATGAGTAAATTTGATTCACTTCCCGTTGATTTTAAGTACATGGAAACAAAAATTTAAAATCACACAAATTAAACACCTTTTTAATAGTTAATCTGTTAAAAAGGTGTTTTTTGTTTTCGATTAGTAGTTGATGAATGATTGTTAGCAAAATATAACATGTTAAAACAGATGAAAAATTTGAGAAAGTATTCAGAAGTGTATGTACAGAATAATTTTTAAAAACTTTTATCGTAGTTCGTTTAGTGGAAGTTCTCCGAGTGAACTATCTTTGTGAGCGTAAAACATTAGATTTTTCAATTAAACATTGATAAAATGTACGATATAGTGACGGCTTTTCTCTTAACACATATAGTAATATCGAAGAATGTTTTCATGTTAGGAGGGAGCAACTATGGTTAATCATGAGCAATATCCAAATAAATGGGTACAATATTTAATGAATGGTATTATTTATATGGAGCGCATGATGAAAGTATTGTTATCATTACGTCCTTATATGGACCAATATGGCCCATTATTGCAACAATTAGCTGTTATTTATAAGGCAATGAAAATGATCCAAGAAGAAGGACAAAATGATCATACTTTTAGTAATGAAACAAATGTACATGAACCAATTTTGTACATTTAACATACGGAGGGATACTAATATGGCAACTGAAAAAGCAACATTTGCAGGAGGATGCTTCTGGTGTATGGTAGAACCTTTTGATGAACAACCAGGTATAATAGAGGTTACATCTGGATATACAGGAGGTACGGTAGAAAATCCGACATATAAACAAGTTTGTTCTAATACGACGGGACATGTGGAAGCAGTTCAAATTACATTCGATCCAACGATTTTTCCTTATGAAGAGTTAGTAACCCTTTTTTGGCAACAAATTGATCCGACAGATGATGGGGGACAATTCCATGATCGTGGGGATTCGTATAGAACTGCTATCTTTTATCATAATGAAACACAGAAAAAAATTGCTGAGGAATCAAAACAAACGTTAATAGATAGTAAGAAATTTCAAAAACCAATTGTTACACCGATTATTCCAGCAAAAACATTTTATCCTGCAGAAGAAGAGCACCAATACTTTTATAAACGAAATATGTTTCATTATAAAACGTATAAACGTGGATCTGGAAGAGAACAGTTTATTAAAGATAATTGGTCAAAGCGATTTGATCCAGAAGATTTAAAAGAATCGTTAACAGAGCAACAATATTATGTAACACAAGAAAATGGAACAGAACCTCCGTTTCAAAACGAGTATTGGGACCATTTTGAGGACGGTATATATGTTGATATTGTTTCAGGTGAAGTACTGTTTTCATCGAAAGATAAATATGACGCACAATGTGGATGGCCTAGCTTTACAAAACCTGTCATGAACAAACAAGTAATCGAACATCTCGATACAACACATGGTATGGTTCGTACTGAAGTTCGCAGTAAAGAAGGTAACTCTCACTTAGGTCATGTATTTCCTGACGGCCCACAAGAGGCAGGTGGTTTACGTTATTGTATTAATTCAGCTTCCATTCGCTTTATTCCAAAGGATGAAATGGTAGAAGAGGGTTATGAAAGATATTTATATTTATTTAATGAACGATAATATTATTATGTAAACTAGAGGTGGCAAATAATGATCCATGTAAATTGGGAAAAGAACGAAGTAATCAAACAAGTGAAATGTATGCATGCAAATGCAAAAAAGTATAAAGTTAACAATATGCTCACAGAAGGTAATGTTTACGATGTAATAAACGAGACAGATGAATTTATATTCGTGATTGACAATAGTAAACGTGTGGCAGGTTATTATAAAGAATATTTTGAAGAAATTGTATAAAAATCGACAAAAATCCACTCTCATATATGAATGAGGGTGGATTTTTGTATTAAATTATTTCTCATACTATAGTTCTTGTAATATATTTGTTATAATTGATAGATAATGCATATTATTGTAAACAATGTGAGGGAATACGTATGTTTAAAAACTTAACTTGGCCAATTGTACTAGTTATCATTTCTGTTATATTGACAGTTGGTGTCGTATTTGCAGGTATTATTTTAATGGAAATTGAAAAAGTTACGAGTGCCAAAGCAGTGACAATGGATGTAGAAAAAGAAGAAATTGATGATCAACTTATTTTAGAAACAAAAATGAAAGAGGCTGAATTATATACTTCCAAAATAACCCAACCTATTATAAACGAAAAGACAATTGATGGTCAAATTGAAAGATGGATTCGCCAACATGAAGATCATTTTATGGAAGAAATGTTAGTCGTAATGGAAGAAAAAAGAACCTTAGATGAAGGAGAAAATAATCATCTTGCAATATCGACAGATTATTACAAAGCAAATGACGATATATATACATTTTTATTAAAAGGGTCGATCGTGAAAAATAATAAAGAAACAGATTCATTTCAACAGTATTTTACTGTGAATGTAAAAGAAGATAAATTCGTATCACTCCATGATGTGATTGACATGAATGAATCATTAAAAAATATGATTAAAAAAGAAATGAACAAACAAGAATTCGAATTTGACGAGGCTAATTTTGATTCGATAACAAGTAATGAAGAAAAAATCCAGTGGGCATTGACAGACGATTCGATTCTATTTATATATGAAAAAGGAGCAATTGGGAATAATGAAGGAGAAATCGAAATTGCCATTCCATATGTAGATGCATATAAATCGTTAACAGAACCATATTATGCTTTATTAATCACAGATGAGTTGCAGCAAATCATCAACTCAGCACCACGTGAATTAGATCCAAATGGAAAATATATTGCACTAACATTTGATGACGGACCAGATGAACAAGTAACACCGAGAATACTAGAAACTTTAGAAGAATTTGATGCAAAAGCAACATTTTATATGTTAGGTCGCAATGCTACTAGATATCCATATATTGCAGAAATGGTCGCGCAAGATGGTCATGAAATAGCAAATCATAGTATTACACATGCGAATCTAAACGCAATTACAGCGGCAGCTATTAAAGATGAAGTTTCCTTGTCGCAGCAGCAAATAAAAGATGCTACAGGGATTGCACCAACATCATTTAGGCCACCATATGGTGAATATAATAATATTGTGTTGGAACAAGCGAAACAGACAGATCAAATTGTAACGATGTGGACGATTGATACGTTAGATTGGCAAAGTAAAAATACAAACGCTATTTTACATAATGTATCAATGAGTACAAATGGTGATATTGTGTTAATGCATGATATACATCCAACAACTGCAGACGCTTTACCAACTGTATTGAAATATTTACAAGATCAAGGGTTTGAATTTATTACAGTAAGTGAAATGTTACAATTAGAAGAGAATCATATAGAAGTTGGTCCATATTATGGAACAAAAAAGGAAAATAACGAGCAAGCATATTAATGTTGCTCGTTATTTTATATCTAACATTACTTCCTATAATATATATTATGTAAACTAGAATAAGTGAAAATATAAGGCTTGTTTTAATAGTACTCTGTTACCTTTATTTCCTATTAAAACAAGTTTCATTTATATTATGTATCTAAAAAACTTCACGCCACTCATCTTTATGATCGAGCATTTCTTTTGCAAGTGTTTTTGCTCCTTCTAAACTATGACTAGCAGCCCAACCACATTGTACTTCATTACATCCAGGTACTTCAGTAGCTTTTAGGACATCCTCTAAAATATTTTCCACTAATTGAATGATATCTTCATAGCTAAAATGATTAATTACTGATAAATAATAGCCAGTTTGACATCCCATTGGGCTTATGTCGACAATTTTGTCAGAATAATTGCGACTTATTTCTGCCATTAAGTGCTCTAATGAATGAATGGCAGGCATATCCATATGTTCTTTATTCGGTTGCTTGAAGCGAAGGTCATATTTGTATACTTCATCTCCATTTAAACCTTTCATTTTACCTGCTAACCGAATATAAGGTGCCTTTACTTTCGTATGATCTAAGTTAAAGCTTTCGACATTTAATTTTTGAACCATCATGTCTACTCCTTTCGAAATGATAAGTTAATTACTATTGCAATTAAAGTTTAATGTACAATAACATATTTCTGAAACAATGTCAAACAGTTGTCAGAAAATTTAAAATGATGATACGAATGATACGTATAAATACAAAAAACTTACCACGGGAATTTGTGGTAAGTTTTTTGTTATGCAAAATCTGATTCAACAATACCATTCCAGTGAATCATTCCTGGAACAACATTATATACTTCATCATAACCATTTTCTCGTAAAATAGTACAAGCCTCATCACTTCGAACACCGGAACGACAAATGACGTAAATTGGTTGTTCATTACTTACTTCATCTAATCGTTCACTAAGTTGCCCTAAAGGAATTAATACAGATCCTGGTATATGTTGAATGGCATATTCTGTCGTTTCCCTAACGTCTAATAGTAAAAATGATGCTTCGTCATCATGTAGTATATTTTCTAGTTGTTCGTTTGTCATTTCTTTCTCACAAACAGTCACTGATGTTACCCCCTTTTACCTAAAATCAATTAGGCTCGTTTCAAATTGTATAAGAATCATATTAAAATGTAAAGTGTTTGAGATGAAATTGTAACATCTTGGCATTAAAAGTGAAGAAAATAGTAAAAAATCAAATGGAAAAAGGCTAAATGACAATAATTATGACATTTATGGAAAACATCATAATCATTGATATACATGAAGTTTCTTGTTATCACAAATTGAGATACCAGGAATAAATGACCTCCATCACTTTAAGTGATGGGTACTTCGGGTTATTTTTGTCATACTTCACTTAAGAAAATTACATGATGGAAATTGCTATCACTATTTTTTCCTTAAAAAAACAGAGGATGCATATTGCCTCCCCTGTCTTTTCAAGTTTAATAATATTACTTAATTTGTACTGTATTAGACAGTAAAATTTGATGATACGTACGATTCGATTGGTGGATATTTTACACCTAATTTAATTAAATTCGCTTCAATTTCGGATGCATTTATTTGTAATGGCTCATCGATTGTAAATTCAAGTTCAACATCACATTTTATTTCAGCTAATTCCTTTGATAAGTGAAACATTGCGATGTCTGTTTCAATTTTCGAACGAATCCCCTTTGTTAATTCGTCCATTGATTGTAAAATAGTATCCATATTACCATATGTTTGCAGTAATTTTAATGCCGTTTTTTCGCCTATTCCTTTTATGCCAGGATAATTATCTGCGCTATCTCCGGTTAATCCTTTGAATTCGATAATTTGATGTGGATATAATCCCTTTTTGTTTAAAAAATTCGCTTCATTATAAACATCATAATTACCGATTCCCTTTTTCATAATTGCAACATCGACATTTGCAGCAACGAGTTGTAATAAATCATAATCACCGGATAAAATGGTTACATGTGTGTCTTTAGACAACGTATTAGCTAGCGTACCAATGACGTCATCGGCTTCATAATTTATTACGCCAATATTTGGAACGTTAAAAATATTGACAGCTTCTTTTACAAGATCAAATTGGGGAATAAGTTCTTCCGGTGGTGCTCCTCGATTTGCTTTATACGCATCGTAAATTTCGTTGCGGAACGTCTTACTTCCCATATCCCAACAACAAAGAACATGTGTCGGTTGGAAAGTATGAATTCCATCTGTGAAATAGCGTAAAAATTGATATACTCCATTCGTCGGTATGCCTTCTTCATTTCGCATAAAATTACCTCTAAAAGATGTTGCGTAAAACCCTCTAAACAATAAAGCCATTCCATCTACTAATAATATATGTTTCTTCAATATGTCCATCCTTACTTTTCTAATATTGCCGTTAATATTTCATGTTTTTCTTTTAACTGAGCTAAATTTACCGTATCTGTGACAACTTTAATATGTTGTTCAATCATTTGATCTATTTCAGATTCAATACGAGTTTTAATGTTTTGTAGAGCATCGTTCCACTGCGCAATGTACACACTATCCATAATTTCTTTTTGTGTATCTAAATATTGTTTTGCTTCCGGTTTTAACGTATCATAAAATGCTTCCTTCATTTTTTCACGTTCATTTTGCTCAAAAAACGATCGAGTATTTTTGAAAATCTTTAATACATGTGAAAAAATACTGTAATCGATTATCGTAAATGCCTGTTCATAATTAGGTGTTTTAAGCTCTTGTGTTTGCAAGCTAGGTAAAATAAAGTTTTCATCTATTTTTTCAATCTGAGATTGTATCTCATTAAAAGTGTCTTTCGTTAACTCGTAAATATTTGCCTCGACACGTAATGATACAGCACGTACTTCTTGTAACAATTCATACCCAACATAGTCGATAAATTTAGTACGATTCGCTTCTAATTGCTTAATTGCTTCCCTTCCAGATGCCGTAATAGTCGTCGGGTTAAAATGTTCAGAAAACATATCATGGAAACGAATGTATAAACGTTCTAGTACGAAATGAAGTTGTCGTTCGATACGTTCTAATATACGTTCTTCTGCTACAGAACTATTTGTTTTTGCAATAATTTCTTTAAATGTATGACGTTTATTTTCTAATGTTTTTACGAAATTAGCACGTTCTGCTTCACTTAAGTTTGCTGCATCAATAAAGTTTTGTAATGTTGTTACAGCGCGATTCATATCCCATACAGCACCTTGGATAGTTAACTGTGCTAAGTCTTGTTCAACAAATTTGTAAAATTCTGTTTCAAATGTAGTCATTTCTTCATTTAAAGGAAGTTGAGCTACTTTTTCTTCTAATGATTTTTTACTTGAAACAGGAAATATTTTTGCCTGACGAATGCCAAATTGTAGTAATTGTTCTTCGACGTAATTTAATACGAGTCTTAATTCTTCGGCATCTTGCGCTAAATCTGATGCATTTACAATAAAGAACATTTTATCTAATTCGAACGCTTCCTTCACTCGTCCTAATTGCATTAAGAAGTCACGATCTGCACTAGTAATGGCATGATTATAGTACGTGACATAAATAATTGCGTCGGCATCTTTTATATAATCAAAAGAGACGTTCGTATGTCGTGCATTGACAGAGTCTGCTCCAGGTGTATCTACTAATGTGATCCCTTTTCGTGTTAATGCACAGTCATAGTATAAATCAACTTGTTCAATATAACATGCTTTTGATTCATCTGTAACAAAAGCTGGGAATTGCTCTAAAGAAATTTCCACTGTTTTTCCGAGTTGGTTTTTTCTTTGTTCGTATCCATTTAATACCGCTAATAAGTAGGATTGGTATGTTTTTGTTAAAAGGTCGTTTTTATGGATATTATATCGTTTTATCCATTCGACTATTTCTTGGACATTTTCGTAATCTGGATCAAAATCTTTCGTAATTTGTTTTAAGTCATTCGTTAATGTTTCATCATCTTTTAATCGGATGACAACCGTCCCATGTTTATATTTGTCATTGATTGGATTAATTCGACTAATAACCGCTGTTGTTGGATTTGGTGATACCGGTAAAACTTGTTCCCCGAATAAAGCGTTTGAGAAAGATGATTTTCCAGCACTAAATGCTCCAAATAAAGCGATTGTTAATTGTCGGTTGTTTAGACGGTGTTGTTTTTCACGTAAATCACGGACAATCGTGTCGAAACCATCAACATTTTCTATTGTATTCGTCATTTCTTCAATAATTTGAACGATAGTATCTGCTGTATGTTCTGTAGTAACAGTTACTTCTTTTAATTCCTCTGTCACTTGTGATGGTGTCGTTGTTTCTTCAACATCAGCTATCGATACTGTTGGCGTCTCCTTTTCAATAACTTTATGTCGACGTTCAATTGTAGCATCCATTTCACATAAAAGATCATTATTTTCTGTTGGATTTTTAATGTGCTCATGAAGATTTGTAATATTTTTTACTAATTTTTCTTCCAGTTGTGCTTTTTTTTCTAATAACTCCTCAGCAAAATCAAACTGTTTTAATTGTTCTTGTAATGCAGTGATTTGTTCCTTTTTATTCGTCTGTATCACATTTTCAATTTCTGCCCATAACTCATTTGCAAGTTGACGATACTTAGATTTAATATCTGCACTAATTTCGTTCGTGTAGTTTAAAACGTAATTCCCGTTAATTTGTGCGCCTTCTTTCATAAAAGACTTCACATCTTGAGCAGTATATTGAACGTTTGCATCTTGAATCTTTTTCAATAATCCGTCATGATGGATATCATTTTCACGAATCATTTCAATAAATTTATCACGCAATTTCCATTGAATCGATGCATCAATCGTTTTTTGTAACTCTGTTAAAAATGCATTCATGCGATTATTACGTTCTTCTTCTGTTTTTTTCTTCGCATTGAAAAATCCAATTTTGAAGTCTTTTTGCTGCGATTCTAATACACTTTGTGCTTGATCTCGTAATTTTGCAGGCATTAAATAGGCATTTTTTAAAGTATGGTTTAACTCATGATCGAATTCGTTTTTTAATTGTTCATGAGGATCTTTTACAGAAGCCATTTTTTCGTTGATTTCCTGTAATAAATCATATTCCTCATCAGTAATATTCGCAGGAACAATCTCGTTCACAGCTTCCTCTAATTGTTCTTGTAAAAAAGTTTCATGGTCTTGTATGATAATGTTTGTTGCTGCTTTTAAACGACCGGTTATATTTTTATTTTTCTGAAGCAGTTGAAAGAGTTCTTCTTTAATCTGACGAACTTCACTATGTGGAGCATCTTCATGCATAACGGATGAATAATATATTTTTTCCGGGAAGATATTCCACTGTTCAAATGTTTCACGTACGTTTTTATCAAATTGTGAAAACTGAATTTCACGTTCATTATGTTTATCAATTTGGTTTATAATGATATAAAATGGAATATCAGCTTCATGCATTTTACGTAAGAAGTATAAATTCACTTCAGACTGGACATGATTATAATCCATTACATAATAAAGTACGTCTACTAAATGCAATGCTGATTCTGTCATCAATCTATCTGCATCATCAGCCGCATCAATTCCAGGTGTGTCTAAAATAGAGCAGTTTTCAGGCAATATTTCTTCTGATGTACTAATATCGATTCGTTTAATGGCGTTTTTATCTGTTGCATAATCTTTGATCATATCAATATCATATGGTTCTTTATATTGAACTGTCTCCTCATCAGTAAAATAAACCCGCGCTACTCCTTCACCAGATGTTATTTTTACGATATTTGCACTTGTTGGAATCGGACTTTTTGGTAAAACATCTTTTCCTAGTAAATAGTTAATCATCGATGACTTTCCAGCAGAAAAATGCCCCGAAAAACTAATATTAAATTCATTTTTTTGTTGTTTTTCATATAAATCAATAATTTTATCTGCGTTTATATAGTCTTCATTGTTTTTCATATGCTCATATAAAGTTGTAAAATGCTCATTCGTAATCGCATTCATATCTCTCGTTAAAACTTTCACTGCAACAATCTCCTTTGTACGTTCATACATCATGATGGACAAAAAGATTTATTTTTCTTCACATAATTGTCATATTCATGAAATGAATTGATACCAATTATTATACGAGAACAAGTGCTGTTTATCTAGTAAAATAGTACTTTCTTATTTTTTCAATAAAATTATTTGTTATTGAAATATTTTTATATATAGAAAAAAGGGTTTTAGCTTCTACTAAAACCCCCTCGTTCCTTTTGTTTATTCAATTTCTTCTGGAATAAACCAATATTCGTCTTCATTTTCTTTTTCCATAAATTGTTTAAATTCATCTGATTCGTAAGCATCTTTTATCGCTTTAGCCCACTCTGTATCCGCATTTTTTTCATCAATTACTGCTACTAATTCTAACTCTTTTAAAATGTCTTCAAATAATAAACTATCAGCTGGATCTAAGCCAGATGCATAGACAATACTACCAGGAATAATTCCATAATCAACATCGTCTAATGCTCTCGGTATTTGTGCAGAATCCATTTCTTTTATATTTAAGTCATGTTTATTTTCGACAATATCATTTTGTGTTACTTTTATTAATTCTACATCTTCTTTTAATGTAATAAGGTCTGCTTTTTGTAATAAAGCATATGCACGAGCAGCGTTGGATGGATCTTTTGGAATTGCAATAGTATCTCCTTCAGAAATTCCATCTAGAGAATTTTTCTTACCAGGGAAAATACCAGTTGGAACAGTCGGTATTGGTGTTACTTTTGTTAAGTTGGCATTTTTTTCTTCATTAAAATTTGTATAATATGCTGTATGTTGATCAACATTCAAATCGATAGATCCTTCATCTAAAGCAATATCTGCCTGTAATAATTCTGTAAATTCAACCGTTTCAATCGAATAACCATTTTCCTCTAAAATTGGCTTAATTCCATTTAAAAATAATTCACTATAAGGTCCTGGTGATGTTCCGACTTTTATAGTCGTTTTCTCTTCTCCTTCTTCGTTATTATCGTTTCCACACGCGGCTAACACAAATAGAACTGTAACACTAATAAACAAAAACATCCATTTCTTCATTTTGATCTCCCCTTCAATTCCTATTAAGTTCATGTGATTAATTATATAAAATTATAAACATGTTATTTGTAATTGTCAATTTTAATACCATTAATTCAGATTGATTTTATGCGAATTAAACGTTATACTATGTTCATAGATTTTTTTTGTGAGAAATGAGGAGAAAAATGATTAAGTTAGAAAATGTATCGAAAGTATTTAAAGTAAAAGATAAAGAAATAAAGGCACTACATAATATTTCCTTACATATAAATAAGGGAGATATTTTCGGGGTGATTGGATTAAGTGGTGCAGGTAAAAGTACATTAATTCGTACAATTAACTTTCTAGAGCGACCGACCTCTGGAAAAGTGCTAGTGGAAGGTAAAGCATTACATTCATTAAAAAAGCAACAATTACGTCAAGCACGTAAAAATATCGGGATGATTTTTCAACATTTTAATTTATTACAAACGAAAACGATTTTTCAAAATGTTGCTATTCCACTTATTTTAGAAAAGAAAAAGAAACAAGCTATTCATGATCGAGTAATGGAATTACTTACATTTGTTGGTTTGGAAGATAAAGCAAATGATTATCCAAGTCAACTTTCTGGTGGGCAGAAACAGCGTGTTGGTATTGCCCGTGCTTTAGCTACAAACCCATCTATATTATTATGTGATGAAGCAACATCAGCATTAGACCCACAAACAACAGATTCCGTATTAGATTTACTAGAGAAAATTAATGAAACGTATAATATAACGATTGTCATGATAGCACATGATATGAACATTATTAAAAAAATATGTCATCGAGTTGCAGTAATGGAAGATGGACAAATTATTGAAACTGGAGATGTAATCGATGTATTTAAAGAACCTAAGCATTCTTCAACAGAAAGATTTGTGGAGACGGTTGTACATCGTAAAATACCAAGTTCAATTTATACAATAATGGAAAAAAAGAAAGATGGAATATTCATACAAATACCATTTACAAACGATCGAACGAGCACATTAGTAAGTACTCTAAGTAAAGAATTTCATTTAGATGTAGATATTGTTTATGCTTCGATGGATGAAATTAAAGATGATCAAGTAGGATTTATGGTATTACATCTTTTAGGTACAGAAAATGACACTCAAAACGGTTTACAATATATAAAATCTAATAATTTGGCGTATGAGGAGGTAAAAAGAAATGTTTGAAACAACCGTTACAACTGAACAATTTATTCAAGCGATGGTAGATACATTTTACATGGTTGGTTTTTCTTTAATTGTCGGATCTATCATTGGGATTCCATTAGGTATTTTACTAGTTGTTACGAAACCAAATGGCATTTTACAAAATAAGGTCGTTTTTAATTTACTGAATCCGATAATCAATATGTTCCGCTCATTGCCATTTATTATTTTACTCGTTGCAATCATACCATTTACAAGATTTATTACAGGAACATCAATTGGAACGTCAGCAGCTATTGTACCATTAATAGTATATGTCGCACCTTTTATTGCAAGATTAGTGGAGAACTCTATATTAGAAGTAGATGACGGAATTATAGAAGCCGCAACTTCTATGGGAGCAACGCCATTACAAACAATATGGTATTTTTTATTACCTGAAGCATTAAGCTCTTTAGTATTAAGTTTAACTACTGCTTCGATTAGTTTATTAAGTGCAACAGCGATGGCAGGTGCAGTTGGTGGTGGAGGAATTGGAGATTTAGCAATAAGTTATGGATATGAAAGATTCGATTCTTTTATCATGCTCGTGACAGTGGTAACATTAATTATTATCGTTCAAATTATGCAATCGATCGGTAATTTTATCGCAGTAAAATTAAGAAAATAATATACACATATAAAAAAAGATCTTATCTATTCTGTACCGAGTAATAAGATCTTTTTTTATACGACATATTATATATTATGAATGTAAATTTCTATACTTTCCTCCGAAGAAAATGACGGGTTCTCCACTTTCTATCTTTAATTCGGTTACTTCACCGAGAATAATTGTATGGTCCCCTGCTTCTACCTTTTTATATACTTTACAAGATAGTGCAGCTAAGCTATTTTCAATTACGGGTACGCCATCTAAGTATTCAAACGGGATTGGTCCATCCGCTTCTTTTTGTCGTGCAAAAATCATGGAATAATCTTGTTGATTGTCTTTAAGCACACTTACCCCAAAGGTGTCTGCCTTCATTAACTTTTCATACATACTTGCTGTATGGTCGATTGAAATCGCAATCAATTTTGGTTCTAAAGAAATGGACATAAACGCATTTACTGTCATCCCTCTATCTTGACCTTCATCATCCATTGTAACGATTGTTATCCCTGTTGCAAACCTTCCCATCGCATCTCGAAATAAACGATCTTCCATGTATGCTTCATCCCTTCATCTCTCTATTCATACTATTTATCATATCAAATGTTTTATGTAGATAAAAATGATTTGTTTAGTAAGTTTACATAATTATATTATAGTTAATTATATCCAGGATATAAAATTACCTCTAGAAAACCGTTTGAAATTTTCTAGAGGTCTATAATTATACTGGATATACACCATGTTTACGATCAGTGAAATGATAATTCTTCGATTCATACATTTCAAAACGTTTAGCAAGTTGTTTTCTCGTTTCATTCGGCTGTATAATATCGTCAATGACAAGTTCAGATGCCAAGCGAAATACATCGATATCGTCTTTATATTCTGCTTGTTTTTGTAATATAAAATCACGGCGTTCTTCTTCTGGTAATGAGGCAATTTTATTTGCATATACAGCATTAATCGCCGCTTCAGGACCCATAACAGCAATTTGTGCGGTTGGATATGCTAATGTTGCATCTGTTTCAAATGCTGGTCCTGCCATAGCATAAAGGCCTGCTCCATATGCTTTACGGACAACGAGAGAAATTTTCGGTACAGTCGCTTCACTCATCGATGCAAGCATTTTTGCACCATGACGAATAATTCCTTGTTGCTCTACCTTCGTCCCAATCATAAATCCTGGAACATCCATTAAGAAAAGTAATGGAATATTAAATGCATCACATAATTGGACGAATTTAGCCGCTTTATCGGCTGAATCTGGGAATAAAACTCCTCCTTTTACTCGAGGTTGGTTAGCAATAATTCCAATCGATTTTCCTTCTAAACGTGCAAAACCGGTAATTAATTCTCCAGCAAATAATTTTTTAATTTCACAAAAAGAATCTTCATCAATAATACGGTTAATTAACTCGTACATATCGAAAGGAACATTTTGATTTTCTGGAATGATATCTGTGATCTCTTTTTCCATTATTTTTGCTTCTACAGAATTTATAGCATCCGGTTTATGTCGGAAATTTTGTGGGAAATACGTTAAATATTTACGAGCAAACTGTAATGCTTCTTCTTCTGTTTGAACTAGTACATCTCCACACCCAGAAACAGAACAATGCATTTTTGCTCCACCCATTTCTTCTAATGTCACCTTTTCTCCAATGACCATTTCTGCCATTCTCGGTGAACCAAGATACATCGAAGCATTTCCTTCTACCATGACAACGATATCACTAAATGCTGGAATATATGCTCCACCAGCTGCGGATGGACCAAATAATAAGCAAATTTGCGGAACACGTCCAGATAGTTTAATTTGATTATGGAAAATACGTCCTGCCCCACGTCTACCAGGGAACATTTCGATTTGATCTGTAATTCGAGCACCTGCTGAGTCAACTAAATATAGCATTGGTACTTCTAAGTTTAGTGCTGTTTCTTGAATACGGATGATTTTCTCAACGGTACGTTTTCCCCATGATCCCGCTTTTACCGTAGAATCGTTTGCCATGACACAAACAGTTTGTCCGTTAATTTTCCCGATTCCAGTTACAACACCATCTGAAGGTAGATCAGCCTCCATGCAATTAGCGAAAAATGCGTCTTCTACTTCGATTCCTTCATCAAATAATAGTTCTAAACGTTTGCGTACGAATAACTTTCCTTTTGCTTCATTTTGTTCGTGGTATTTTTCTTTTCCACCTTTGTTAATTGTTTCTATTCTATTATTTAAATCGTTTACATAACTCATAGGAAACCTCCTATTATTTATTTCCCCTCATAATTAGGTTTGCGTTTCTCTTTAAACGCTTGTAACCCTTCGAGGCGATCTTTTGTCGGTATAGTTTGTAAATAGCTTAAACGTTCGATTTGTAAAGCTGTTTGTAAATCTGTTTCCATCCCATTTGTGATAGCTAGTTTTGCTTGTTTTACTGCAATCGGACCGTTTGCAGCAATTTTTTGTGCCATTTTAATTGCTGCTTCCTTTGCACATGATTCTGTCACTTGTTCTACCAAACCTAATTGTAATGCTTCTTGTGCTGTTACAGGTGTGGCAGTATAAATAAGTCGTTTCGCTTGGCCGAGTCCAATTAATCGTGTTAATCGTTGTGTTCCACCAGCGCCTGGAATAATAGCTAACGATGTCTCTGTTAATCCCACCTTCACATGTTGACTTGCAATGCGAATATCACATGCAAGTGCTAATTCCAGTCCACCACCAAAGGCTACTCCATTTAGTGCGGCGATAACTGGTACATTAATTTGGCCGATGCGGTTAATTGTATCACCAATATATGTAACAGCATCGACAACTTCTTTCTCATTCATGTCGCGTCGCTCTTTTAAGTCTGCTCCAGCTGAAAAGGCCTTCTCTCCTGTTCCAGTTATGATTACAGCCCGAATGGAATCATCTGCATAAATCATATCTATTGTTTCGTTTAATGTATGTAATGTCGCTTTACTTAATGCGTTAGCGGCTTCTGGACGATTAATCGTAACGACTAAAATATTATCAGCTGTTTTTTCCGTTACAATAAGTTGGGACAATATGTTCGCCTCCTATTATCCAATGACGCAAATAACGTCGCCTTCATTAATAAAATCGCCTTCATTTACTTTAATTTCTTTTACTTCTCCAGCAACTTCTGTTTGATGTGGAATTTCCATTTTCATTGATTCTAAAATCGCTACTTCTTGACCTGCTGTTACAGTATCACCTACATTTACTACGATTTTCCACATGTTTCCTGCCATACTTGCTTTAATTTCTGTCATATTAAATTCCTCCTAATATATTATTATACTTGTTGTTCTACGTAATGAATGGTAATAGCTCCCTCTTGGAAAGCTTTATCTTGTAAGACAGATAAAATCATCGGAATATTTGTCTTAATACCTTCAATTTTATAGTTTTGTAACGTTTCAATCAAATGTTTTATCGCTTCATGGCGATTTTCCTTCGTTACAATGACTTTTGCAATCATTGGATCATAAAATGGTGTTACTTGATATCCTTCTGTGACCGCAGACTCCATTCGTACATTTGGATCATCGTGTGGCTCTATATAGGTTGTAATTGTGCCTGGTGAAGGAAAAAATGTTGTTGGGTCTTCGGCATAAATCCGTACTTCGATTGAATGATTTTGAGCAGTAATATCAGATTGATTGAATGATAGTGTTTCTCCTCTTGCAATCCGTATTTGCTGTTCAATTAAATCATATCCTGTAATTTCTTCCGTTACTGGATGTTCCACTTGAATACGAGTATTCATTTCTAAAAAATAGAAATTTTCATCTTTATCAACGAGAAATTCCATTGTCCCTGCATTTGTATAGCCAATTTTTTTTATTGCTTCTACGGCTATTGTTGCCATTTTATTACGGGTAGATTCTGAAATATATATTGCACGTGCTTCCTCGATTACTTTTTGATTCCGACGTTGAATGGAACATTCACGTTCAAAAAAATGTACTACATTTCCATGCTGATCTGCTAATAGTTGTATTTCAATATGACGCGCATCCCCAATATATTTTTCCATATACATTGCACCATTACCGAAAAACATTTGCGCGCGTTTCGTGTTGTTTTCGAATGCCGTCTTTAATGTTTGTTCATCATGGACGACTTGCATCCCAATACCGCCACCTCCTGCAGAAGCCTTTAACATGACTGGATACCCGATTTTTTTAGCTATTTCCTTCGCTTTTTCTAACGTCGGGATTGCTTCAGTCGTACCTTTTGCGATTGGTACACCAACTTTTTCCATCATATTTCGAGCCGTAATTTTATCGCCCATTTGCTCCATCACACTTCCTGATGGGCCGATAAACGTTATTCCCTCTTCTTCACATTTTTTTGCAAAAGTACTATTCTCACTCATAAAACCGTATCCTGGATGGATGCCATCCACTTCATGTTCTTTTGCTATTTGAAAAATTTTATCCATATTCATATAACTTTCATTTACTTGATTGCCACCGATTAAATAACTTTCATCTGCCATAGAAACATAAGGTGCAAGCTGATCTGCTTCAGAATAAATAGCAATTGTTTTGATATCCATTTTTTTGCATGTTCGAATAATTCTCGCAGCTATTTCTCCACGATTGGCAATTAAAATACATTTCATGTGAACTCCTCCTAACTTTATTCACCTATGAAAGAATAGATAAGTTTTCCTTATCCTATCATATAAAATTATCTTACAAATCCCCACTTTTGTCTACATATTCTATTTCTCTCATACCTTCCATCTAGCTACAGAACATGGTATACTTTCAAACATAAAGTAAAAGTTAAGAGGGGTTTTCTATGGAATTTAATGAATTAAAAGAAACATTTGTTCAAAAAGTGATGAATGAACTATTTATCCATGGAACGATAAGTCAACCACGTCAAAAATCGAATGATTTAAAACGCGTCCGTTTAAAGAAAATTGCACTACAAAATGAATTATACATCCAGTTTGAATATCAATATGAACGTATCATGAAACATGAAAATATATTACTTAAAGATATCGGACACGTCTTAGATCCTTTACTAGAAGAGTTCCGTCAAGTGCATGCACAATTTGAAACGGAACAAATTCATATTCAAATTTCTAAAAAGTTTAAAGTAATGTGGAAAACAACCAAGGAGGTTGTAAAGAAAACAGCAACATTAGAGCATAATCGAAAGAAAAATTATTTATTAGATGAAAACACGGTTCATCCTTTTTTAGTTCGTTTAGGTGTGCAAACGGAAACTGGTCAAATAAAAAAAGCACATTATGATAAATTTCGACAAATTAATCGATTCATCGAATATATTGACGATGCAATCGAATATTTACCAAAAAATCGCACCGTTCGCATTTTAGATTTCGGTTCCGGAAAATCTTATTTGACGTTTGCACTATATCATTATTTACATGTCGTAAAAGGATATGATATTCAAGTAACAGGATTAGATTTAAAAAAAGAAGTGATCGAACATTGTCAGCAAATTGCGAATGATTTACAGTACGAACATTTACAATTCCTCGTTGGGGATATTAATGATTTTAATGAGGAAACTTCTGTCGATATGGTCGTCACATTACATGCATGTGATGTAGCGACAGATATGGCATTAGCTCGGGCAGTTAGATGGGGAGCGAACGTTATTTTAAGTGTGCCATGTTGTCAACATGAGTTATTCTCACAAATGGATGCACCAGCATTAGATGTTTTATTACAACACGGTCTAATGAAAGAACGATTTGCTGCACTTGCAACAGATGCAATTCGAGCAGAAATATTGTCTTTAGTTGGCTATGAGACGCAATTATTAGAGTTTATTGATATGGAACATACACCAAAGAACATTTTAATCCGAGCTTATTATACTGGAAAAGAAAGTACGAAAGCTGCTATGAAAAAATATGAGTCGTTCCGTGATTTACTCACAGCAAAGCCATTTTTAGAAAAAGAGTTACATGAACATTTATACGTGAAAAAGTGAGTTGCAATAAGGTAAGAGGTGTCTCAATTGCTCCCATCAAATAAATTGATACAAAAACAGGAACGATACATCGCCATGACGTAAAGTTCCTGTTTTTTCTCTATTTGTTTTTAACGATATCGATACATTGTTCACGTAATTTGTATTTTTGGATTTTCCCACTAGCTGTCATTGGATACGTTTCAAAGAAGTGAATAAACTTTGGAACTTTGTGCCATGAAATATTGTCTAAACAAAATTGTCTTATAGCTTCCTCTGTCACTTCACTACTTTCTTTTCGTTTAATACAAGCCATAACGACTTCCCCATATTTTTCATCTGGAATGCCGATCACTTGCACATCAATAATTTCTGGATGACGGTATAAAAATTCTTCAATTTCACGTGGATAAATATTTTCCCCACCACGAATGATGACATCTTTGATACGCCCAGTAATCGAATAATAGCCATTTTCATCTACTTTCGCTAAATCACCTGAATGTAGCCACCCATTTTCATCCATCGCCTCTTTTGTTGCTGCTTCATTTTTATAATATCCCTTCATCACATGGTAACCACGTGTAATGAGTTCACCTTGCTCATTTGGCGGCAGTTCTTCCTTCGTTTCTGGGTCGATGATTTTTGCTTCTATATCGGGATGAATTTTTCCTACGGTACTAACGCGTAATTCTACCGGATCATCTACGGTTGTTTGTGTAATGACGGGAGATGTTTCTGTCAGACCGTAAGCAATCGTAATTTCGTTCGCTCCCATTTTATCCATTACTGCTTGCATTACTTCAATTGGACAGTTAGATCCAGCCATAATACCTGTACGCAAATGACTTAAATCATATTCAGCAAAATTAGGCTCATTTAATTCTGCAATAAACATCGTCGGCACTCCGTGTAGCGCTGTACATTTTTCTGATGCGACCGCTTCTAATACTTTTTTTGCATTAAATTGTTCAACAATGACCATCGTCGATCCTTTAACAACTGCTGTTAAAATACCTAATACACAACCAAATGTATGAAAAAATGGTACTGGAATACATAAACGATCTTCGTTTGTTAAACGCATTCTGTCCCCAATTCGTTTCGCATTGTTGATGATATTGTAATGAGATAACATAACACCTTTAGGAAATCCTGTCGTTCCAGAAGTATATTGCATATTAATGACATCATCATAATGTAAACTATTTTTGCGATTTTCGAATACATCTGCTTCAACAGTTTCTCCTTTATCGCTTATATCTGAAAATGTGAATGCAAAATTACGCGATTCTTCATCCATGACGATAATATTTTTTAAATATGGCAATGTTTCGGATTGTAGCTTTCCTTTTTCAGATGTTTTTAATGACGGGCATATTTTTTCTAAAATATCTAAGTAGTTCGTATGTTTATAATGGTTCGCCATAATTAATGTCGTTGCATCTGATTGTTGCAATAAATATTCTAATTCAAATGCTTGATAGTTCGTATTAACCGTAACAAGTACCGCACCAATTTTTGCAGTTGCAAATTGCGAAATAATCCATTCAACTTTATTATCAGACCAAACTGCGATATGGTCCCCTTTTTTGATACCGATAGATACTAATCCTTTGGCAAAGTCATTTACACGATTATTAAACTGTTCATACGTTAAACGTAAACCATGTTCGGGATAAACTAAAGCCTCATGGTTCGGATGTTTTTCTACTTGCCGTTCCAATAATTGTCCGATAGTATGTTCCATAAAGTTCATATATTACCCTCCAACATTAACAACCTAAGTGTCGTGCAATAACGACACGTTGGACTTCAGATGTACCTTCTCCAATAACGAGCAATTTTGCATCACGAAGCAATCTTTCTACTTCATATTCTCTCATATAACCATATCCGCCATGGATTTGAATAGCTTCATCTGCTGAGCGTACAGCCGTTTCAGTTGCAAATAATTTGGCATATGCTGCTTCTTTTGAAAAAGCTTTCCCTCGGTCTTTCAACCAAGCAGCTTTTATTACCATATTTCTAGCTAATTCAACTTCCATCGCCATATTAGCTAATTTAAATTGAATTGCTTGAAAACTACTAATCGGCTTTCCGAATTGAGTACGCTCTTTTGCATATGCTAATGCACGATCTAATGCTGCTTGCGCAATACCTACTCCTAGTGCACCAATTGAAATACGACCACCATCTAATGTTTTTAAAAACTGTTTAAATCCAGCTTCTTTGTCTCCTAATAAGTTTTCTTTCGGGATACGAACATCTTCTAAAACGATCTCTGCAGTATCAGAACCACGAACTCCCATTTTATCGTAGTTACTCGTAATTGTTACCCCTTTCGTATTTGTTGGTACGATAAATGCGGAAATAACATTACGTCCTTTTTCGTTTTTACCTGTAACTGCTGTAACAATTAATGTTTCTGCAAAACTAGCATTCGTAATAAAACATTTTTCACCATTAATGACATACTGATCGCCTTCTAAAACAGCAGTAGTTTTTGTTCCACCCGCATCTGATCCTGCATTCGGTTCCGTTAAACCGAAAGAAGCTAATGCACGTCCTTCAGCTAAAGGTTGTAAATACGTCTTTTTTTGTGTTTCGGTTCCGAACATATTAATTGGGGAAGCACCTAAAGAAACAGCAGCTGCATAACTTAATCCCGTACTTCCACATACACGACCAATTTCTTCTACTGCTAATGCATATGAAATTGTATCTGCATCAGCACCACCATATTCTTCTGGAATTGGCAATCCTAACAAACCTAATTCACCCATTTGATCAAAGATGTCTTTTGGAAACTTCGCATCCCGGTCAATCTCAATAGCGCGTGGTGCAATGACATCATTTGCAAAATCACGAACCATTTGACGAATCATCTCTTGTTCTTTCGTAAATTCAAAATTCATGTTCTTCCTCCTCTTAAATTTTCTCTCTTTATGTATAAACGTATAAGTATTCTTATTTTAATACATTTATTCGATTATTGCACAATATTAATTATGACCTGGTATAAAAATATTAATATTCTTATAAAATATCACTCTTTTTTATACATAAAATCGAAAGGCTTCCCGTAATATGCACATATGAAAATTGCTATTTATTACGAAAAGCCTCTTTTATTAATTTTCTTCTATATCAAATATTTTTTCATATGGTGTGTCTGTTACAATTTCTTGAATATTTCCTTCGTTTTCTGTATCAATGACGAAGGAACCGTTACTTTGTCTATCACTAATTGGTAATCCATATGGAATTAATTCTACTTTTTCTTCATCTGATGTAATGAAGTGTAATTTTTCATCTTTTTCTAAAATAAAAAATCCTTGAATACGATGTGGTTTTGATTTTAATTCCCGAAGCATCATTACACCCCGTCTAGCTCTAGAAGAACGTTCAAAAACTTGCAATGTCATTCGTTTACATGCACCTCTTTGTGTTACGATAATTAAGTTTGGATCTTCAGATTCATGTAAAATTTGACCATTTACGACATAATCATCATCTTTTAATTGAATACCTATGACACCGAGGGCACGTTGTCCGATGGGACTAATATCTGCTTCATTAAACCATAAACCATATCCTAAATGTGTTGCAATAAAGATATCTTGTTTTCCATCTGTTTCAAAGACGTTAACGACTTCATCGCCATCACGTAAGTTTAAAGCAATTAAACTACGACTATAACGATTTGACTCATACAAATCTTGGGTTGATTTTTTCACCATTCCTTGTTTAGTGAAGAATAAAATAAACTTTTTATTGGAAAATTCTCGCACAGGAATACATTGAACGACTTCTTCATGCTGTTCCATCGTCGTCATATTTGATAAATGAATCCCCATATCTTTCCACCTAATATCTTGTAACTCATATACCGGAATACAAATATATTTTCCAAGGTTCGTAAAAATTAGGAGGTTATCAGTCGTATCTATCTCCATTAAGCGTAATAGATGGTCAGTAGGTTTCATCGTTAAATCTTCTTTATTGGAAGCGGCATAAGAACGAAGGCTAGTACGTTTCACATACCCTTCTTTTGTTACGGAAACGACGACCGTTTCATTTGGAATGGTTACTTCAATATTAATATTGATTTCTTCAATTTCCGCTTCAATTTTAGTAAGACGTTCTGTTTTATATTCTTTTTTAATTCGTTTTAATTCATTTTTAATCGTATTTAATAGCTTTTTAGGACTTGCTAAAATCGCTTCATACTGAGCAATATGTTTTTCTAACGTATCTTTTTCTTCTTGTAATAATGTAATATCCGTATTCGTTAAACGATATAATTGCAATGCCAAAATTGCTTCAGCTTGTTCATCTGAAAATTTATAGCGAGCAATCATTTTTTGTTTAGCATCTGCTTTGTTTTCAGAATGGCGGATGAGATGAATTAATTCATCTAAAATAGAAATAGCTGTCATTAAACCTTCTACAATATGCGCCCGCTCTTTTGCTTTTTTAAGGTCGAATGTCGTTTGTCTTGTAATGACATCTTTTTGGTGAGCAATATATGCATCTAACACAGCTGGTAACGACAATAGCTTTGGTGTTTTATCTTCAATCGCAACCATATTATAATTGTAGGACACTTGTAAGTCGGTATTTTTATACATGAAGTTTAAAATACCTTCTGCATCTGCATCTTTACGCAATTCGATAACAATTCTCAATCCCTCACGGTCTGTTTCATCCCGTACTTCTTGAATCCCTTCTACTTTTCTTTCTGCATGAAGTTCATCCATTTTACGGACTAAGGTAGCTTTGTTTACATCATAAGGAATTTCATCGATCACGATTTGTTCACGGTTTCCTTTTCCTTTTTCAATGGTTGCATTACCACGTAAAATCACGCGACCTTTTCCTGTTTCAAATGCTTGTTTTATGCCATCGACCCCTTGTACAATTCCACCGGTTGGAAAGTCTGGACCTTTTATTTTAGTCATTAACTCATCGACAGTTGCATTTGGTTGCTCCATTTTCAATACAACTGCGTCAATCACTTCTGCTAAATTATGTGGTGGAATATTTGTCGCATAACCAGCTGATATACCTGTAGAACCATTAATTAACAGGTTGGGTAATTTAGCTGGAAAAACAGTCGGTTCCTCTGTCGTATCATCAAAGTTAGGAATGAAATCGACCGTTTCCTTTTCAATATCTTTTAGTAACTCTGTCGTTATTTTTGATAAACGAGCTTCCGTATAACGCATGGCTGCTGCAGGATCACCATCAATACTTCCATTATTCCCGTGCATTTCCACTAATTCATAACGCATTTTCCAATTTTGACTTAATCGGACCATCGCATCATAAACGGATATATCTCCATGTGGATGATAGTTACCGATCACGGTCCCGACGGTTTTCGCGGCTTTACGAAAGTTTTTATCATGTGTATTTTTATCCATATGCATTGCATATAAAATACGACGTTGTACAGGTTTTAATCCATCACGTACATCTGGGAGTGCTCGGTCTTGAATAATATATTTACTATAACGACCAAAACGGTCCCCGATGACGTCTTCAAGAGGTAATTCAATGAATTGATTTGCTTGAGACATAATCATTCTCCTTTTACACGTTCAAAATCTTATTTATCTAGTATGTTTTCATCTTCCTCTAAACCGAAAGCGACATTTTCTTCAATCCATGAACGACGTGGTGCCACCTTGTCCCCCATTAATGTCGTTACTCTTCTTTCAGCTTGTGCCATATTATCCATCGTTACACGTACTAATGTACGCGTTGTAGGATTCATCGTTGTTTCCCATAGCTGGTCTGCATTCATTTCTCCTAGACCTTTATAACGCTGAATCATATAGCCGGATTTGAATTTTTTAATCGCTTGTTCAAGTTCTTTTTCTTCCCAAGCGTAAATAATTTGTTCTTTTTTTCCTTTTCCTTTAGAAATTTTATATAAAGGTGGTAAAGCGATATATACTTTTCCCGCCTCAATAAGGGGGCGCATATGACGATAGAAAAAAGTCAATAGTAATACTTGAATATGTGCCCCATCCGTATCTGCATCTGTCATGATAATGATTTTATCATACCGAGCATTATCGACATTAAAGTCAGAGCCAACACCAGCTCCAATCGTATGAATTATCGTAGCAATTTCTTCATTTTTCATAACATCTTCTAATTTTGCTTTTTCCGTATTAATTACTTTTCCTCGTAACGGTAAAATCGCTTGAAAAACTCGGTCTCTTCCTTGCTTGGCAGATCCACCAGCTGAATCACCCTCAACTAGAAACAGTTCGTTTTTAGTGTAATCACGTGATTGTGCAGGTGTTAATTTTCCACTTAATAAAGTATCATTACGTTTTCTTTTCTTCCCATTCCGTGCATCTTCTCTTGCTTTTTGTGCAGCCTCTCGAGCTTCTTTTGCTTTAATCGCTTTCGTTAATAAGCTTTTAGCGATTTCTCTGTTTTCCTCTAAAAAATATGTCAGTTTTTCAGAAACGACACTGTCGACGACAGAACGAACTTCTGGTGTACCTAATCTACCTTTTGTTTGTCCTTCAAATTGTAAATATTTTTCAGGAACTCGAACAGAAATGACCATCATTAATCCTTCACGAATATCATTTCCATCTAAGTTTTTATCTTTTTCTTTTAAAATATCTGTTCTTCTTGCATAATCATTAAATGTTCTTGTAATTGCACTTCTTGCTCCTACTTCATGTGTACCCCCGTCTTTTGTGCGAACATTATTTACGAATGAATGCATGTTTTCTACATAGCTATCTGAAAACTGCATTGCAATATCGACTTCGATTTCGTCTTCCTTTCCTGAAAATGAAAGCACATCGTGTAAAGAATCTTTTCCTTCATTTAAATAATTGATAAATGAAATAAGCCCATCTTCATAATGGTATACTTCTTCTAAATCCGTACGTTCATCTTTCAGCGTAATTTTAATACCACTTAATAAAAACGCTGACTCTCGTAAACGATCACTAATTGTTTCGACTTTATATTCCGTCGTTGTAAAAATAGCCGGATCTGGTTTAAAGCGAATTTGTGTCCCTACTTGTCTTGTGTTGCCGACTTCTTTTAATGGAGCAACAGGATGGCCTCCATTTTCAAAGCGTTGTGTATATTTTTTTCCATTACGACAAGTTGTTACTTCGAGCCATTCACTTAATGCATTTACAACCGCTGCACCAACTCCATGTAACCCCCCACTTGCCTTATAACCACCTTGGCCAAATTTTCCACCTGCGTGTAACACGGTGAAAATAACTTCTGTTGTCGATACTCCTGTTTCATGTTGTCCAGTAGGAATACCACGTCCATCATCTTTAATGGAGACACTATTATCTTTATGCAATATTACATCAATTTCATTTCCGTACCCTGCTAATGCTTCATCTACTGCGTTGTCAATAATTTCATAAGCTAAATGATGTAATCCTTTTACATCCGTACTACCAATATACATTGCAGGTCTTTTTCGTACGGCATCTAGTCCTTCTAATACTTGTATCGATTGTTCATCATAATTCATAGAAGTATCACTCAATGTACCTCGACTCCTTTAACTTTCACTTCCATCACTGTATAAAATATTATACGGTTATTCATTCAGATTTCAATTGTTCATTACATTTTACCGAATAAAAAGAGATGACGATTGTGTCATCTCTTTTCGTTCTCTTTTACTATAATAACACTGCATGCAACACTTTTATACATAAATCCATTATTACAGTAAACTCATGTTCTTTCAATGTTTTATATGCTTCTTCATTTGATACACCTTGTTGTGCCCAAAAAACTTTACAATCTGTTTGAATTGCTTCCTCTGCAACTTGTGGTAGAAACTCTGATCTTCTAAATACATTAATAATATCAATTTTTTCTTCAATGTCAGTTAATCTAGTATATGCCTTTTCTCCTAGTACTTGATCAACTTTTGGATTTACTGGAATAATTTTGTAGCCAGCTTTTTGCATTGCTTCAGCAATTTGATAAGAAGTTCTAGCGGGATTATCAGATAAGCCGACAATTGCAATTGTTTTTGATTCTTTTAAAATTGTTTTAATAGTTTCATTTGGAGGATTTTTCCATGTCATTGTACATACCACCTTTATATGTAAATTGAAAACGATTTAATTACCTTTACTTTACCATATTTTCCTCTATTTAAAAAATATTGCGTATTTCAACATTGTTCGTACTGTTTTATAAAAAATTATGCTAAACTAAATAATTAGAACAAAGAATAAAGAAAAGAAAGTGGGACGAGAAAGTGGAATATGTTATTTTTATTATTATCGCTTATTTATTAGGGTCGATCCCTTCTGCGTTAATTGTAGGAAAAATCGGCTACAATATAGATGTTCGAGAACACGGAAGTAAAAATATGGGGGCAACGAATGCCTTTCGTGTTCTAGGTAAAAAAGCTGGCATTATTGTCACAATTTCAGATATTTTAAAAGGAACATTAGCAACAATTGCTCCTCTTATTGGAGCTATGTTTATGGATGTGGAAGTGTCCCGTTTATTGATAGGTATATTTGCTGTAATTGGTCATACATATCCTATCTTCGCAAAATTTAAAGGTGGGAAAGCAGTTGCTACATCTGGTGGAGTTATTTTAGGTATTAATCCTTTATTATTTTTAGCAATCGTCGCAACGTTTTTAATTACGTTAAAAATAACGAAGTATGTTTCTTTATCATCGATGTTAACTGGTGTTATCGCAACGATTATTAGTGCGTTTTTGCACGATTTATTACTATTTTGCATGATATTATTTTTAACAATTTTTGTTATTATTCGTCATCGTGAAAATATAAAGCGTATTAAAAATAAAACTGAACCTAAAATTACATGGATGTAAACGTACGAATCCAAATAATTGAATCTGTTTTATTGCTTCACGTATACTAATGATAGTATCTATTCTTTGTAAAGGATGTCTATGAAACATGATGAAACATTTATTCATGGGAATTGTTCGATTTTATCAAAAGTTTATAAGTCCTATTAAGCCACCAACCTGTCGATTTTATCCTACTTGTTCACATTATAGTTTACAAGCATATGAAAGATTTGGTGCATGGAAAGGTACTTATTTAACTATAAAACGTATTTTAAAATGTCACCCATTTCATCCTGGTGGAATTGATTTTGTACCAGAAAAAGAGGAAAAGAATAATTCACATAGCTAGGAGTTGTTTTCATTGGAATTACATGTCACAAAAAAAGCAGTTCAATGGTATAAGGAAGAATTATTAGTAGACGAAGGGATGACAATTCGATTTTTCGTTCGATATGGTGGTGTTGGTGGACTCGTTCCCGGATTTTCAATCGGTGTAAAAGTGGAAGAAGAAAATCAGCCACATGTATCTGTTGTTGTCGATGGGATTACATTTTTTGTCTCAGAAGAAGATGCTTGGTATTTTGATGGAAAAGATCTTCATGTCACATATGATGAACAATTAGAAGAACCACAATTTACGTATTTGTAAATTGTGGTTTTATTTTATCGTACTATAATTCTGCTCGATCTTATTTCACTTATTATGCTATAGGGATACGATTGGATTTCTAACTTGCTATGGGGCATCGCTACTTACGTCTTCCTTATACAATATATGAGATTTATAAGTTAAAGCGACGGATATGACCGAACATTTTTTCCTTATATAAAATCTCGCGCTGTCTCTCTTCAAATAAATCAAAATGTGGGTATGATGTGAAATGAATCCATTCTTTTTTAAGTCCATATTGTTGACCCCAATGAATTAAGCGGTCGATATCATTACAACCCACTTTTGTAACGGATGTTGCGGTAGGGAAACGAGGATCTTCCCAATAATGTGTAAGAAAAGCAATTTCACCATTCTTCACTTTCTCTTTCCATAATATGAGTTCTTTTCGTTTAATCCCAAAAGCCACTTTTATCCCTCTTTACTTACTAAACGTTGATATGCTTCATGCCATTTAGGATGTACTTTACGTAATCGAAGCGGACGGAATGTTTTATGATCTACAATGACATGATCTGAAGCTCCTGTTACATACACATCGCCTTTTTCGTCTACAACACGATATTTATAAGTCGTACGAATGCCGTCATACTTCTCTAGCCATGTTTCAATAATGACTGTATTGCCATATCGAGCAGGTTTTTTATATGTAATTTGTAAATCGATGACTGGTGAAACGACCCCATCTTGTTCCATTTCCGCATACTTAAATCCTAGTTGTTCAATTAGTTTTGTTCGTCCGATTTCAAACCAAACTAAATAATTAGCATGATAGACGACACCCATTTGATCTGTTTCCTGATATCTTATTTCAATTTCTGTACGATTAATTACCACGACATTTAACCCCTAACCATATATAAATTATACATTTATTATAACATAGACGAATCATGTAGAAATACTATAAAACAGGGCTTTACCAAATAAAGTTAGTAACTCGATTAAAATCACTTTATACACATTGGTAATTTTGCAGCAATCGTTTCTAATTTCAAGCAGAAAAAATGGTGCCAGTGGATCATTTTTTCTCCACCAACACCATTTATTGTGCTTCTAATTCTTCAAAATAAAATGACAATGCACTTAATGCATATAATGAAGCTGTTTCCGTTCGTAAAATACGCTTTCCTAAACGAACCGCATGTGCTCCATATGATTTTAATTGCTCTACTTCTCGCTTTGAAAAGCCACCTTCTGGACCGATAAACAATAGTACACGGTCTGCTTTTTTAATATGTTTTAATGCTACGTAAAACGAATGATACTCTTCCGTTTTTGCTTCTTCTTCATAAGCAAAAAGAATATGATCATAGATGGACGCATCTTGTAACATGGCATCTAAAGTTCGGATTCCATCTATTTTAGGAATGGATGTGCGATGTGATTGTTCACTTGCTTCCTTTATAATTTTTTCATATCGTGGAAGTTTTTTATTCGTAGCTTTCTGATCCCATTTTGCAACAGAACGATCCATTTGAATAATTTCAAATTTATCTGCACCTAATTCAGTTCCTTTTTGTACGATGAGTTCTAATTTGGAGCCTTTCGGTAATCCTTGTGCGATTGTAACAGATACAGGTAAAGCTTTTTCTTCCATCATTTTCTCTTTCATTTCAAATGTGACAGATCCATCTTGGATTTCAGAAATCATCGCGATAAAACTTTCATCTGATGGGAAACTTAAAATAACTTCATCTCCGCTTTGCATGCGCATTACGTTTATAATATGGTGGGCATCTTCATTCGAAATAGTAACAGTTTGATCATCGTTTATATCATTTTCTATGATAAAATATCGTTGCATCAAAACACCTACTTTTTTGTATCAATAATTAAAAAGATATATGAGAATTATATTAGGCTTCGTTAGCCATTTACCATAAGCATTTTTAGCAGCAATGTATAACAGACGTCATCCAACAAGAGCTACTGTTTCACTGCTCAGAGACGTTTCTTAACCTTTTTTGGCGATGAAACTTACCCAATTGTTCTGTTCATTTTTTTCCATAATCGTAAATCCTTTTTTCTCCATTGCATCACATACCATTCGTTCTTTTGATTGAATAATTCCAGATGTAATAAAAAGCCCACCATCTTTTAAATTATCCCATGCATCATCGATTAGCAATAATAAAATATCCGCTAATATATTTGATACGATTATATCGGCGGTTTGCGATACATTTTTCAATAAGTCATTTTGTTTAACGGTAATTTTATGTTGGAAATTATTTATATCACGATTCATTTTAGTACTATGAACTGCTACTTCATCTAAGTCATATGCATATACATGCTCTGCCCCTAATAAAACGGCACCGATGGATAATACACCAGAACCAGAACCAACATCCAATATAATATCACCTGGTGTAATAGTTTTTTCAATTGCTTGCATACTTAAAACTGTTGTCGGATGTGTCCCTGTACCAAATGCCATGCCAGGATCAATAGAAATGATTTGTTCGTTTTCATTCTTTTTCGTGTAATCTTCCCAGCTTGGTACAATCGTTAATGTATCCGTAATAGGCAAAGATTTAAAATATTTTTTCCATTCATTTTCCCAATCTTCTTCTTTTACGTCATGCACAAATACATCATCTAAACCTAAATCAATCTCATACTGAGCAAGTAATCGAATTTTTTGTACCAATGATTTTTTCTTTGTTTCCCATTGATCATTTGCGACGAAATATGCTTTAATAAATACGCCTTCTTTCGGAAACATATCTTCATTTAGTGCATATAATTCTCCGTAAAATGCACGTTTCTCCCTTGTTAAAACATGTGGATCGACGATAACTACACCGTTTGCACCTTCATTATTTAAGACGTTTGATACAGGCTCTATCGCTTCATTTGTAGTATGATAGACAAATTCCTTCCAATCCATTGCATGTCACTCTTTTCTTCGTATAAAAGTCGACTATTCACCTTTAAAAGCTTTTTTAAAACGTTTAAAGATTGTGTCTTCTTCTTCCGATATTGGTGTATTGTCATCAAGTTGATTAAATTCCTTTAATAACTCTTTTTGACGAGATGTTAATTTAGTCGGTGTTACGACACGAATTTTAACATGTTGATCTCCCTGGCCATAACCTCGCACGTTCGGTGCACCTTTTCCACGTAAGCGGAATGTTTTCCCAGTTTGTGTTCCAGCAGGTACTTTAATGTTTACGGCACCATGTACAGTCGGAACTTCAATTTCATCTCCTAATGCTGCTTGAGCAAAAGTGATCGGTACTTCTAAGAAAATATTATCTCCTTCACGTTGGAAATATTCATGTGGATTCACGCGAACAACGACAAATAAGTCTCCAGCTGGCCCACCATTTTTACCTGGTTCTCCTTTTCCTGATAAACGAATTTGTTGTCCTTCATCAATCCCGGCTGGAATGGATACTTTAATAGTACTATTTTTCTTCACTTTTCCAGCACCACGGCATGTCGTACATTTATCTGTAATAATTTTTCCTTTTCCTAAACAATGATTACACGTTCTCTGACTTTGTACACGGCCAAATGGTGTATTCTGTTCCACTGTTACATGTCCAGATCCATGACAATTCGAACATGTTGTAGGATTTGTACCAGGTTTTGCACCTGATCCATTACATGTTTCACAATTTTCTTCTTTCGGAATAGTAATTTCCGTTTCCTTTCCAAAAATTGCTTCTTCAAATGTTAATTCCATCGTATATTGTAAGTCTGCTCCTTGTTGTGGTGCATTTGGATCTCTTCTTCCACCACCACCGAAGAACATATCAAAAATATCATCCATGCCACCGAAGCCACCAAAGCCTCCGCCACCACCGAAGCCTTGTTGTTGGCTTGCATGACCAAATTGATCATATTGTGCACGTTTTTGTTCGTCATAAAGTACTTCATATGCTTCTTTAGCTTCTTTAAACTTTTCCTCAGCGTCGTCTTCCTTGTTCACATCTGGGTGATATTTACGCGCTAATTTGCGGTATGCTTTTCTAATTTCTTCTTTACTTGCGTCTTTCGAGACACCTAATACTTCATAATAATCTCGTTTACTCAAAATATTCACTCTCCTGAAACGATCTCAATCTTATTTATAATACCATTAATGTAATTGCCATAGCAAATGAGTCTCTTAAAAAAAGTCAAAGCCAAGAAATCCTGACTTTGACCTTTTGTTTCTATATATTTATTTCTTTTCATCGTCCACTTCTTCAAAATCTGCATCTACTACATCATCTGATCCAGCTGCATCATCCTCTGCACCTGCTTGTTGTTGTGCTTGTGCTGCTTGTTCATATAATTTTGTAGCTAACTGCTGAACTTCTGCTTCAAGTGCTTCTTTTTTCGCTTTAATATCTTCCATGTCTTCGCCTTCTAAGGCAGTTTTAAGTTCATCTTTTAATTGTTCTGCCTTTGCTTTTTCATCGTCAGAAACATTTTCACCTAAATCTTTTAATGTTTTTTCTGTCATGAACACAGCTTGGTCAGCTTCATTACGTAGATCGATTTCTTCACGACGTTTTTTGTCCGCCTCCGCATTTTCTTCTGCGTCTTTTACCATTTGATCGATTTCTTCATCTGATAAACCTGAAGAAGATTTGATTGTAATCGATTGTTCTTTATTTGTTCCTAAATCTTTTGCACGTACGTTTACAATACCATTTGCGTCAATGTCAAATGATACTTCGATTTGGGGAATTCCACGTGGTGCTGCTGGAATATCTGTTAATTGGAAACGGCCTAATGTTTTGTTATCTGCAGCCATTTCACGTTCCCCTTGTAATACGTGAATGTCTACAGCAGTTTGGTTATCTGCAGCAGTTGAGAATACTTGTGATTCACTTGTTGGAATAGTTGTATTACGTTCGATTAATTTTGTCGTAACGCCACCCATTGTTTCAATTCCTAGAGATAGTGGTGTTACATCTAATAATAATACGTCTTTAACATCACCTTGTAATACTCCACCTTGGATTGCCGCCCCTAAAGCAACAACTTCATCAGGGTTTACTCCTTTTGATGGTTCTTTACCAGTTTCGTTCTTAATTGCTTCTTGAACTGCTGGAATACGAGTAGATCCACCAACTAAAATTACTTTATCAATATCTGAAGCAGAGAAATCCGCATCTTGTAACGCTTTACGTACAGGAACCATTGTTTTCTCGACTAAATCTGATGTTAACTCATCAAATTTCGCACGAGTTAATGTCATTTCTAAATGTAATGGTCCAGCTTCTCCAGCTGTAATGAACGGTAATGAAATTTGAGTTTGTGATACACCTGATAAATCTTTTTTCGCTTTTTCAGCCGCATCTTTTAGACGTTGTGTCGCCATTTTATCTTGTGATAAATCAATGCTATTTTCTTTACGGAACTCTTCAACCATATAGTCGATGATTTTTTCGTCGAAGTCATCCCCACCTAGACGGTTATCCCCTGCTGTTGAAATAACTTCAAATGTTCCATCACCAATGTCTAAGATAGATACGTCAAATGTACCTCCACCTAAGTCATATACTAAAATAGTTTGGTCGCCTTCTTTGTCCATACCGTATGCAAGAGCTGCTGCAGTTGGTTCGTTAATAATTCTTTCTACTTCGAGACCTGCGATAATACCTGCATCACGAGTAGCTTGACGCTCTGCATCGTTAAAGTATGCTGGAACTGTAATAACAGCTTTTGATACATCTTCACCGATATAGCTTTCTGCATACTCTTTTAAATGTTGTAATAAAATAGCCGATACTTCTTGTGGCGTATAATCTTTATCTTCAATTGTTACTTTGTAATCAGTACCCATATGACGTTTAATGGATTGAATTGTGTTTGGGTTTGTAATTGCTTGGTTTTTCGCAACATTCCCTACTTGTCTTTCACCGTTTTTAAACGAAATAACAGATGGTGTTGTTCTGTTTCCTTCTGGGTTAGGAATAACAACTGGTTCTCCACCTTCCATTACTGTTACACATGAATTTGTTGTTCCTAAGTCAATACCAATAATTTTACTCATCATTTATTCTCCTTCTTCTATAAACTATTTATTAACTTTTACCATTGCTGGTCGAATTACTTTATCTTTTAACATATACCCTTTTTGTAGTTCTTCTACAACAATATTTGATTCTACTGATTCATCTTCTACTTGCATCACTGCTTGATGAATATTCGGGTCGAATTGTTCGTTCACTGCGTTAATCGCTGTAATTTCCTCTGATTGTAATGCTTCTGCAAATTGATTGTAAATCATTTGCATCCCATCCATCAATCCTTTGTTTTCTTCTGTAATTTCTACTTGTAATGCACGTTCGAAATTGTCTAATACAGATAAAAGTGCTATCGCTAATTTTTCGGATTGATATTTTCTTTCCGCAAGTCTTTCTTCGTTCGTACGACGTTTGAAGTTATCATACTCTGCTTGAATACGAAGCATGCGGTCTTTTAATTGGGTTGTTTCTTGTTTCAATTGTTCATTTTCTTGTAAAATTTCTTCTATATTGATTTCTTTACTTTTTTCAGCATTCGCCTCATGATCTTCTTCTGTTACGTCCTGATTTTCATCGATAATCGTCTCATCGATTTCTTCATTCGTAACGTTTTGTTCTTTCGTTTCTTCCAAAACGTACACCTCCGTAATATCCATTACCACGTTACACAATAACATGAATTTTATACAAAATAAACTATAATGGTCATTCTTTTAATATGTTGTTACTCATTTCTATGTGGGTAAAAAATTTCGCTTATCTCATTCGATAATGCTTGCATTAATGAAAATACTTTACGATATTCCATCCTTGTTGGACCTATTAATGCAATTTTCCCTGTTTGATTGTCATTTAATTTATACGAAGACGTGATCAAACTGAAGTGTTTAATTGCCTCATGTTCATTTTCATTGCCAATCGATGCTTGAATCCCTTCTGATTGTTTCGATAATAAGTCAATCATTAGTTGTTCGTTTTCTAGCATCGTATAAAAATCGTAAATTTTTTCAACGTCTTTAAACTCTGGTTGCATCAGGATGTTTGATTGTCCACCGACATAAATTTTTGTACTATCGTCATAAGTTAAAACAGTCTGAATATAATCATACATTACTTCATAATTGTGTATATGCTTTTCCATTAATGCATAAACCTCTGACTGTAAGGTATATGGTAATTGGACGAGTGGTACATTTTGTAAACGATCATTCAAAATATTCATGAGCTTTTCTAATTCAGACATCGAAATCGTGCTCGGTACCGTAAATGATTTATGTTCCACATGTCCGGTATTCGTCACTAAAATAGCAACAGCAGTCGTATCAGAGATTTTGACTAATTGCACTTGTTTTAACGTTGCATCCATATCATGTGGACCAAGAATGACTGTCGTATAATTTGTTAACTGCGATAATAAGTCAGCAGATAATTGAACAATTTGTTCAAAGTCGACCATTTTATTTTGTATGACATGTTTAATAATATTTAATTCTTTTTGTTTCATTTTTGGTGTAATCAAATGGTCTACATAATACCGATACCCTTTTTCAGATGGGATTCTTCCAGAAGAAGAATGTGTTTTTTCGAGTAATGCCATATCTTCTAAGTCTGCCATCACGTTTCGAATTGTTGCAGAACTAAGTTGAATCGATTCATCTTTAGATAAAGCGCGAGAACCGATTGGGTGCGCTGTATCAATAAAATTATCGATAATCGTTTGTAAGATGAGCAACTGTCTTTCTGTTAACATGTTTATCACCTCTGTTAGCACTCGACCGATGTGAGTGCTAATACTAATTATAAATTATCAAATCTCATTTTCATTGTCAATTATGTTGACTCTTTTTTTATAAAAAAAGTAGATGATTGGATTACCATCATCTACTTCGTCTTTTCTATATTAATCATCATTCAACTGTAACACGCTCATGAACGCTTCTTGCGGAATTTCAACAGAGCCGACCATCTTCATTCGTTTCTTACCTTCTTTTTGTTTCTCTAATAACTTTTTCTTACGTGAGACGTCTCCTCCATACAGTTTCGCTGTGACATCTTTACGTACAGCTTTAATATTTGTTCTTGCAATAATGTGGTTTCCAATTGCCGCTTGAACAGGGACTTCAAACTGTTGTCTTGGAATTAATTCACGTAGTTTTTCCGCAATTTGACGACCACGACTTTGAGCAAAGTCTTTATGGATAATAACAGACAGCGCATCAATCGCTTCACCATGTAATAAAATGTCCATTTTCACTAAATCTGATGCTCGATTTTCAATATATTCATAATCTAATGACGCATACCCTTTTGTATGTGATTTCAATTGATCAAAGAAATCAAAAACAATTTCTGATAGTGGTATTTCATATACGACATTGACTCGAACATCGTCTAAATATTGCATATCAACGAATGACCCACGTTTTCGCTGGCAAATCTCCATTACTGGACCAACAAAATCATTTGGTACCATAATCGTTGCTTTTACATATGGCTCTAAAATTTGTTCGATTTCAGTTGGCTCAGGCATTTGAGCTGGATTATCAATGCTTATTATTTCTCCATCTGTTTTATGCACCTCATAAATAACACTTGGTGCTGTTGTAATTAAATCAATGTTAAATTCTCTCTCGATTCTCTCTTGGATAATTTCCATATGGAGTAAACCTAAAAATCCAGTCCGGAAGCCAAATCCTAATGCTTGAGATGTTTCAGCTTCGTATTGTAATGCAGAGTCATTTAGCTCTAATCGTTCTAATGCATCACGTAACGGATTATAATCTTCCGAGTTAACAGGATATAGTCCACAGAAAACCATTGGATTTAACTTACGGTACCCTGGTAGTGGTTCTGTTGTTCCATTTAATGCATTTGTTATCGTGTCTCCAACACGCGTATCTTTTACATTTTTAATTGCCGCCGTCATATAACCTACATCTCCGACGGTTAAATGGCTACGTTTTTCTTCTTTTGGTGTAAAAACACCAACTTCTAACACTTCATATTCTTTATCTGTTGCCATCATTTTTATTTTATCGCCAACATTAATTTGTCCCTCTTTCACACAAACATATGCGACAACTCCACGGTATGGATCATATAATGAGTCAAAAATTAGCGCTTTTAATACCTCATTTGGATCCCCTTCTGGTTCCGGTACTGCTTCTACGACTCGCTCTAAAATATCTTCAATACCGATATTTTCCTTTGCCGATGCTAAAATAACATCATCAGGATTGATGCCAACAATGTCAACTAATTCCTGTGTAACACGTTCAGGGTCAGCGTTTGGTAAATCAATTTTATTAATGACAGGGATAATTTCTAAATCATTATCTAAAGCTAAATAAACGTTTGCAAGTGTCTGGGCTTCAATTCCTTGTGCCGCATCCACCACTAAAATAGCTCCCTCACACGCCGCTAAACTACGGGATACTTCGTACGTAAAATCGACGTGCCCAGGTGTATCGATTAAATGGAATATAAAGTCTTCCCCAGCTTTACTCGTATATTCCAGTTGTACAGCATTTAATTTAATGGTAATTCCGCGTTCTTTTTCCAAGTCCATCGCATCTAATAAACGATCAGACATTTCTCTTTCGGTTAATGCTTTTGTATTTTCTAAAATTCGATCTGCTAATGTTGACTTTCCGTGGTCAATATGTGCGATAATCGAAAAATTTCGTACACTACGTTTTTGTTTTTTCATTTCCTGCCACTCCTACAATAAATTGAGCATATATTTTACATATCTGTTACATGATTATATCAGTACCCTTTGTTACTTTCAATATTATATCACTGTCACGTTTTTTTTATCAGAAAAATAAGGAAGCAAATTGATAAAGAAAATCTACTAATGTTGTTGTTAAAAAATTAAATATTTTTTCTATCTTACTAGTAATCGAATAAATAAAAGGTTCGTTCTCTTGTAAAATCGTCGCTTGCTCTTCCAATTCATAATCCCATAAAGGTTGTTCCTTAACATCTATCGTCGGCTTTTCCGTTTGTGCATCTACAGATTTATATGTCATCCCACTTACGAAACAAAATATACAAATGATAATAATGAAAAAAATCCTCATCGTTATTTCCTCCTATTACTTCATTACTTTTTCTGTATCAAAGTAAAATTGACTAAATGCATCTGCAAAAACATCTACGGTTGCATATAATTCATCAAAAGTATTTTCATATCCTCCAAGCTCAATTAA
The DNA here is from genome assembly GCA_019113205.1 of Candidatus Pseudogracilibacillus intestinigallinarum. Lineage (GTDB taxonomy): Bacteria > Bacillota > Bacilli > Bacillales > Amphibacillaceae > Pseudogracilibacillus > Pseudogracilibacillus intestinigallinarum. The sequence continues at coordinate 123,149 of DXHX01000123.1, forward strand.
GAGTGCATTTTCCGATAAATCCTGATTATAGATCCCGTCGTTTCCTGGGCCAGATTTTGTAATAACTCCTCTACTTAAGCCCGGATATGATTCATCTATTTTTTTATGGAGCGTTGTTGCAATGGATAAGTTTTTCTCGTAATCTTTATGATCTCCACCAACGACAAATAGTATCGTCGCATAAGTTTCATCATTAATTGTTTTTGTTGTTTTATCTCTCGGTAAACTATCACGGTGAATGTCGATAAAATATTGTAATTGATTATTTTCCTTCATGACGTCAGCTACCACTTCTCTAGATGCTTCATATGATTGATAAAATTGCCATCCTTTTTTATGTAACATTGCTGTAATATCTGTATCATCTACCGTCACGCCGATATTTCTTTTTTCCAACTGCTGACGAAGCCGTTCGCTTACTTTTGTAATATTTACTTCATCATGGTAAGCACTACTTGGATTTTCTTCTTTTAAATGTGGCAAAAATGATTCACGATTATGAGAGTTATACAAGAACACCGTCTTTGATTGTGTATTCGGTGTTATTTCTTCTTCTTGTTCTTCTTCTTTCAAATTAGCTTCCCTTTCTTCAAGTATTAATTCTAATGGTGGTCCGGATTCATGTGATAAAAATTGATGTGTATCTAATTGTTCGCTTTGCACGACAATATTTCTTTCATAAATAGAAATTCCAGGTATTTCTTTAAAAATAAATGTTTTCACATCGTCTAGTTGCACGCTCGTTATAAGTTGAAACAACGTATCTGCAACAGATACTCGTTCTGTATCTTCCATCATGACACTAAAAGCCTGATTTTCCGCACTGAATAAATGGATAAAAAGTGAATCTTGTAAATGGATTGTCCAACTCGAAAAAAAAGATGACGACCATTTATCTGTTGACTTAAATGTCGTCATCCACCCGATGCATATAAATAAAAATATAGTTATGATAAACGAAAGGAGTATTCTTTCATAAGACTTCTTTAGAAACATTAGTATCACCCTTACAACCATCATTTTATAAGATCAACTTTTACATTTGTTTTATATGACATTGTATGTATCGTAAGGATGTTTAGAACTATTATTTTGTATAATTTGTCGCTTTCTTTAATTTCACTTTTTCATGTAAACATGCATTAATAGCCTGTGCTAATAAATGTGCCATGTCTTCCATATATTGATCGACTTCTTTTGGGGTAACAATCAAATTTTTACCAGAAGGAGTTAATATTTCCCGTAAAAATGCACGTTTTTCATCATCAGATAGAGCACCGATCATCCCAAAATATTTTTTTCTATCCTTTTCATTTGGTAGGTCACTTTCTGTTAGATTTTCATGTTGAATCGGAAGTATATTCGGCAAAAGAGATGATTTCGGACGGCCTTTCTCTTTTGCTTCTCGCCCAAGATTTTTTAAAATTTCATTCATCGTATCGTGTACGATCGTTACTGCGTCGACAACGGTAGGTACACCAATTGCAAATACAGGAATATTTAATACCTCTTTACTTAATTCCTTTCGTTTATTCCCAACTCCAGAACCAGGATGTATCCCTGTATCTGTAATTTGAATGGTTTCATTAATTCTTTCAACAGATTTAGATGCTAGTGCATCCACGACAATGACGAAGTCCGGTTTTAACCTTTCTATAACACTTAAGACGATATCACTCGTTTCCATTCCAGTCGTTCCCATCACTCCAGGAGACATTGCTGCCACTCGTCGATATCCTTCATGAAGTGTTTCATCATCGATTAAAAATAAATGGTTGGTAACTAATAATTTATCGATAGCCATTGGTCCTAATGCATCAGGAGTAATATTCCAATTCCCTAATCCGATTACTAAGCATGTTGCATCTTTCTCAATTTCATGGGAAATTAATAATTCATTTAGTTGTTTACTAATTATTTTTGCCGTTTCTAATTGTTTGTTTGCATCTGATTGGATCACTGATTTTGTATGAACCGTAATATAAGTTCCACTTTTTTTATTTATTTTAGAAGCTGCAGGTTCTTTTACATGAATGGTAGAAATCTTCATTCCATCTTCTTTTTTTTCCACGATTTTCACACCATCAATATCCTCATTTGTTTCTTGCACATACATTTCTTTTGCTTCCATAGCTAAATCTGTTCTAATATTATGCATGTTCCATTCCCTTTCTATTTCCAAATATGTACACTTAGTTTAAGCGTAAATCTTATTTTTATGTACAACGGTTGAAATTGCGCCCGTTATTTGATAGAATGTTTCTGTCGAATTACGTTGCTTTACGTGATGGAACAACGAATGAATTGGATGAATAAATATTTCATACAGTGAAAACGAAACTATTTATAGGAGGTGACATCATGGCTAACTTAAAATCAGCATTAAAACGTGTAGAAGTAAACAATAAAAAACGTGATCGTAACCAATCGGTTAAATCTGATATGCGTACAAATATTAAAAAAGTTGAAAAGTTAATCGAAGCAAATGATGTAGAAAATGCAAAAGCTGCATTTACAGCAACTACACGCATCATTGACAAAGCAGTTCAAAAAGGGGTAGTACATAAAAACAATGGATTACGCCAAAAAGCTCGTTTAGCAAAAAAACTTAATAAAGCTACTGCATAAGTTCATTATAAAAAAAGATTCCAGTAATTACTGGAATCTTTTTTTATTTACAATACCGATAGAAACGGCTTTCTTCTTTCGGGTATTTTAAGTTGTTACGAATACTGTTCTAATGTGGATAATTGATATAAGAGCATTTCAAAAGCAATCGCCTTATCCATTACACCTGTTTTAATTTTTTGGTCTGTATTTGTTAGTTCATTCATAATTTTTTGTAATGTCGTAATCGAATAACGATTACTTCGCTCACGCGCAAGTTTGACAACATATGGATGTACCTTAACTTCTGATTGAATGCGTTGTAGTGGATACCCTTTATTTACGAGTAGTTTCACTTGGAAAATGATTCTGAATTGATAACTCAATAAAGCGAGTAGCCCTATTTCATCTTCACGCATTTTTTCTAAACCTTTATAAATATGTATTGCTCCAAACAAATCATTTTTTAATACAGCATCCACTAACTGGAGTGCTGTTTGATTTAAAGAAGTAGACATTAAATTACGAACAATTTCATTTGTAACATGTCCTCCTTCTCCAACGTATAAAGCAAGTTTTTTCATTTCAGATGCTAACAAAGTTAAGTTTGTCTCAAATTCTGCCTCTAATAGATCACATGCATCAGCGTCAACGGTTATTTGTTCTTCCTTCGCTAAATATAACACCCAATTTCTTAGTGCCTTTTCCTTTAACGGTGCACAATGAACAACTTCTACATGTTTTTTTAATAATTTAGTGATTTTTTTACGTTCGTCTAATTTGTCGAATGGAACAATACAAATAAGTACTGAATAACTGGCCGGATGTTGTACATACGCCTCAAGCGCAGTGACATCATGCTCTATTTGTATCTTTTCCTGTTTAGATGTAATAAAACTCATATTTTCCGCCATAATTAATTTACGATCTGTAAAAAATGGTATCGTTTCTACATCGACTAACACATCTTGAATGGCTGTTTCACGTAAATCATAATAATTAATTTCCTCTTGTACTTCATCCTTTAACAGATCCATAACTTTTTGTTTAAATAAATCGATAAAATACTGTGATTCACCATACAATATGTACACTGGTTGGATATTATTTTTCTTTAGTTTTTTGAATGCATCATTAAAATCTACCATAATTATACACTTTCCTTTTTATTCATTAGGTTAATCATAGCAAAATTTCATGTTTATTGATATAATTTAAGAGCAATCAATTTATAAATAATTTTTTAAAAAATAGCTTAGTCTAAAGTAGAATTATTTTATGAAATAATTTATACTTAAAGAGAAACAGGAGGGATTAAGATGAACGAATTTGAAAAAGATCCACAAGAAAAATCACTTGACGTACCACATGCGGCAACTGGTTTCGTCGCTTCATTTGTATTCTTTATTTTGATTTATGTAATTGGAGCAGTAATTGCACAAATGAACTAATCGCATACATACGTTGCATGAGGTTGGATATTGATCCAACCTCATTTTGTTTGCTTGAATGCACGGAAATATGCATGATCCTCTTTATAGTGAAATTCTACTGCACCATCTTTATCCGTCCGATATATTTTTATATGATGTTCTTCTAAACGATCGATTACCTCAGTTGAAGGATGATTATAACGATTATTTTCCCCAACTGGAATAAGCGCTACCGTCGGTTGAATATGATGTAACATTGCATCACTCGTAGATGTTTTACTTCCATGATGCGCAATTTTTAATACATCAATTTGTAAATTAGGGTATTGCTCGATCAATATTGCTTCGTTTTCTACATACATGTCTCCCGTAAACAACCATGATGTGGAACCAAATGTCACTACTATATTTAATGAGTTTTCATTTGCATCATCTTTATCGATAAAAGGACCTATTATATGCCATTTCATGCCGTTTTCTTCTAAAGTAGTTCCCGTTTTAATCCGTTTAATTTTATCGCTCTCTCTCAATACACTGGAATTTTCTATTTCGAAATACTCGGATACGATAATTTTTTTAACGTGAAATTGATTCATAATAAATGGTACACTTCCATCATGATCAAGGTCTTCATGGCTTATAAAAATAGCATCAATCTTCTGAATTCCTTTACCATATAAAAATGGACGAATGACATTTTTATATACAGAATTAGTCGGTTCCATATTTTCGAATGAAAATTTGGCCCCTGCATCAATCATATATACACCTTTTCGAAATGGCAACTCAATAACAAAGGCATCCCCCTGCCCCATATTCAACATCGTTACAGTACCATACGGATTATAATATGGACGTAATGCTAGTAAAATTAAAAAAGAGCAAAATAATAAGCCTGACATCACTGACTTTTTCCATGTTTTCCTTTCTAAACATATGAGGAATATGACAAAAAAACTGTAATACAAAATGACCGTAAACATATTCATGTTACCGATAAATAAAGGAAATTGACCAAACGTATCAAGTGATGCAATAAGATTTAATGCCTTTTCGTGCATGAAACGAAAAAACGTATCAATGAATGATGTAATTACATTTGGTAAAAATATACTAATTAATTGGATAAACAATAATGGCATGACAAATAATGTGAAATAAGGAATAACAATGACATTTATTATAATAGATAGTGGTTGAAATATGGAGAAATAATGAATTTGGAGTGGTAAAATAGCCATCTGTGCTATAAAACTAATTTGTAGTGCTTGTACCCAACGAATTTTTGTATGTTTTAGTAGTTGGGATGAAATAATTAAACTAAAGGTGACCGCAAATGAAAATTGAAATCCAATATGGTATATAATATAGGGGTGAAAAATGATTAACAATAACATAATCATACTTAGTAAATCTGCATAAAAAATGTTTATCGAAAATCGTTGCATGACCAATATGACGATAACCATTAATGAAGCGCGCCACACTGATGGTTCTGCACCTGCTAGAAATATATACATCGGCAAGAAGCAAATAATTAAAAGGGCCGCATTTTCCTTTGTCGTTATACGCATCGAGACAAATACAAAGTAAAGTAGTGCTGTAATAATTCCTACATGTAATCCAGATATCGCTAATATATGGGAAAGACCCCAACGTTGGAATGTATCTATTATTTCTTCGTCTATTTGAGCTGTATTACCGAATAATAGGGCTTTCATCCAAGCGCTCGTTACATCTGAAAAATTCGTTTCTATTTTTGTCATGATGTTTTTTCGAAATTCATATAACTTTTGCAAAAAAGAAGAGGAAGTTTCACAATGAAAATGTTCGGTAGATGAAACTAACAATTGTTTGTAAATCCCTTGTTTTGCTAAGTAAGTAGAAAAATCAAATTCATAAGGATTTGTTGCTTGCTTAGGAGCGCCTAATTCTCCTTCAAACTGACAAATTGCGCCATACTGTAGTTGTGCTATCATGTGAGGGGATGTATCATTTTCTTTGAAGTATGTCGTATATATTTTTTCATCTTCTACTTCTACTGTAAAATAAATTGTTTTATCTGTTTCTTCTATTTTCGTAATAATTTCCCCTTGTATTGTCACATTTTCTTTTTCAATTGTTTCTTTATGTTCAATAGTTGGAAGGTACATATATGCGATACCTATCGTGCAAATACTCGCTAAAATGATGGAGATTTTTAGGCCCCGATACACGTATAAATAAACAAGCCAACAAATAAATATAATGATCAATATATAAGTTTGAAAATGAATACTAATTGGTACGAGAACGACAGCAAAAACAATTATATAAAAATGAAATTGAAAAGGATACAATGTATGCCATTGCCTCCTTTTATTTCACAGTAATTTCAACATCTGTTAATGGTATTTTTTCGTAAGGAATATTTGCTTCCATAAATAATTGTTCCGCAATTTTATTGTTACGGTAATCATCTGAATAATATATTTTCTTTACCCCTGCTTGAATAAGTTGTTTTGTACAATGTAAGCATGGGAAATGTGTAACATATATAACCGTATTATTTGTTGACACACCGAATTTCGCACATTGTAATAGTGCATTGGCTTCCGCATGAACAGTGCGGACACAATGTCCATCAATTTCTAAACAACCTTCATCGGTACAATGAATGCCATCAGCGACAGACCCGTTGTACCCTGTTGCAATCAATCGATTGTCTTTTACAATAACAGCCCCTACATTCAATCTTGTACATGTACTACGTAATGCAACGATATGTGCTTGTGCAATAAAATATTGTTTCCAATTTAAACGATTCATCTTGTATTCCTCCCTGTATAGCATGTATATTTATGGTACAGAAATTTGATCACGTATATTTTCCAACGTTTTCTCTCCTATACCGCTTACATTTAGTAAATCTTCAATCGTGTGAAACGGGCCATTTTCCTCCCGATATGCAATAATTGTTTCCGCCTTTTTAGGTCCGATGCCATTCAATGTTTGAATTTCTTCAGCAGTTGCATGATTAATGGCTACTTTTCCATCTTGGGCACTTTGAGTGGTAGTAGAAGATATGTTTGGCTGTATATGTTCGATCTCTTCTCCGATTGTTGGTATATAAATAACCATTTCGTCCTGTAAACGTTGCGCTAAATTAACTTGGTTTTCATCCGCATCATCTTTTAATCCACCTGCTAAATCAATAACATCTTGGATACGGTCCCCTTCATTAATTTTATATAAGCCTGGATGTTTGATTGCTCCTTTAATATCAACTAACAAGATAAGTGGTTCTTCTGCTTCAACCGTCATTTCTGTTTCGTTTTGTGCAAATACATTGTCTTGTTGATCAACGATAAACGATGTTTCTTCTTCTTTTTTCGGAAAAATTTGCAATAATATAAAGGAACCAACAGCTATGATGACAATGCCAATTACTCCATATTTTCGCCATATATCGAGCAAATGTATTCCCCCTTTATCATGTATTTAAAATGATTATAGAAGGATTTGTTCATTTTGTAAAATCGGCATGGATAGAAGAAAATCCGAGAAATAGCATTTTCTCGGATTATTTCTGTGCAAAAATGAAAATTCGCTCACCTTTATCTGTAGAAATTTCATTTTGCATAGAAAAATCGGTATAAAATTTAATTTTACGAAACCCAATATTATTTAAAATATTTGCATATGTTTCGATATTGTATGTTTTTTCTTCATGTATTTCCTCGAAGCGATGATAAGTCCCATCCACTTGTTTTTCAAAAAATGTTAAATAATGTGTCATTGCCCCGATTTCTTCCCCTGATTCGCAAAACCAAATATAAGCAAGTTCATCTGTTACATCAGCAAATGTTTGATTGACTAACATATTTTCTACATATGGAATGGCATGAATATCAAAAATAAATGCACCGTCTTCTTGGAGATTTTCATATACACGCTGACAAACAGCTGTTACATCATCTATATTTGTTATATAGTTCATCACATCACAATAACTAATAAATAAATCCGTATTAGAAAATCCTTCCAAGTTTGTCATGTCTTGATGGATCCATGGAATATGGACACCTTGTTGCATCGCTTTTGATTGTGCAACAGTTAACATATCTGACGAGACATCTACTCCCGTTATATGAAACCCGCTATTAGCTAAGCGAATCGCAATTTCGCCTGTTCCACAGCCTAAATCAACGATATTTTTCGTTTCTAATTGATGTGTTTCGATAATGTCTTTTGTTAATTGCACCCACATATCATATGGTGCATGTTCCATAAAACGATCATATACATATGCAAACTCATTATATGTCATTTATTTATTGTCCCCAACAACATCTGCATCGCCCCATAATTTCTCTAAATTATAATACGTTCTTTCATCTTTATGGAAAACATGACATACGACATCTTTTGCATCGATTAAAATCCAACGAGCTTGTTCAAAGCCTTCCATTCGCTGAATATCTAAACCATTTTCTTCGACTGCATTTTTAATAGAACGAGCTATTGCTTGAACTTGTCTTTCGTTATTTCCATGACAAATGACATACCGATCAGTAATTGGTGTCAATTGTTCCATATTTAATACGACGCAGTTTTCAGCTTTACGCTCCTCTGCAGCTTCTACAATGATCTTTACTAATTCATTCGTTTCTTTCAAAAAAATCGCTCCTTTATTTCGCTAAATCATTATAAGCTAAAATTGTATTTGGATGAAGTGTTGCATTTTTGCTTATTAAAAAAATAAGCGTGTTTTTTAATGCTTGAAATGCAGCCCTTTTTAAGTCGATTTTAGCTAACTCTCTCACTTCTTCTACTCCTGGAAAATTCCTTCCTGGTTCGATATAATCTGCTACAAAAATGACAAGTTCCTCAACAGTCATTTTTTCCCTTCCAGTTGTATGGTAATACATACAGTTGTAAATCGTTTCATCGGTTATTTGAAATACATCTTGAACAAAATGTGCACCGACTGGACCATGCCATAATTCTTTATTGAATGTAAGTAATGATTCGTCAATATTATATTGTTTTATTTTATGAATCAATACGTCGTCTGATTCACATTTACATATATCATGTAATAATGCTGCTTGTTCTACAATTTCTCTATCGGCATTGTATAAACCAGCTAATTCTATTGCAGTATCATAAACACGTAATGTATGTTCATATCGGTTTTTACTTAAATGATTTTCTAAGTATTGCCTATATTGTTTATACGTCATATAATTGATGCTCCTTTATATAAACATACACAGAATCTTGTATCAAATATTGGGCTGAAACATGATGCCGAATTCGTTCACGAATAGCAGTTGATGATACGTCTATCATCGGAATATCTACTAATAAAACAGGAAAATCAGTCTCTGTTTTGTATGTAGAACGTTTCACGCCGATAAATTGAGTCATTTTCATCAGTTCATCAATTTTATTCCATTTTGGTAAATATTCAATCATGTCAGCTCCAATAATAAAATAAAATTGATGATCATACATTTCTAATAATTGCTTTATCGTATCATATGTGTATGATTTTCCTTTACGTTGCAATTCAATATCATGCAAATAAAAATGGTCATTCGTTGCTATCGCTAGTTCTACCATGTTTTTTCGATGTTTATTCGATGACATTGCATTCGCTTTATGTGGTGGTTCATTTGTTGGGATAAACCATATTTCATCTAAATTTTGGCGATGTAGTACTTCATTCGCAATGATTAAATGTCCAATATGTGGTGGATCAAATGTGCCACCAAGTATTCCAACTTTTTTTTTCATTTCATCCCTCTTTATTACATTCATTGTTTGATCGTACGTAATATATCCAACCATTTATGATGCATTGACCATAAATGGTTGTTGTTTTCGTTAAAAAGTTTGCACAAAGCAGTCGTAAGATGTTTTTTTTAAAATTATTCAAATTTATTTTTAGTAATAGAAAATTCAGTTTAAGTAATTACTCATTTTTTAACCAAGTGATAAGACTAATTCGGTAATGTAATTGTTTTGTTTTCAACTGATTCACGGTATAAAACGATTGTGTTTCCGATAATTTGGACAAGACAGGCATCTGTGCCATCGACCAATTGTGCAGCGATATCGTCTTTCTCCTCTAAACAGTTTTGTAATACAGCTACTTTAATTAATTCCCTTTTTTCTAACAGATCGTCCAGTTGTTTCGTTAAATTTTCGTTTACGCCACCTTTTCCAATTTGAAATAATGGCTTTTCGTGATGTGCTTTTGCACGTAAAAATCTTTTTTGTTTTCCTGTTAACATATGTCAATCAACCTTCCAGTTTCTTTTCTAATTGTGCATCTAACTGATCCATTTTTGGTGTAGTATTTGTCCATATTTCAAATGCATATTGTGCCTGATATAACAACATTGTATGACCAAAATGAATCGATGCACCTAATTGTTTTGCGCGCTGTAAAAATGCTGTTTCTAATGGTTGGTATACAATATCACTAACTATTGCCTTTTCATGTACGTTCTTCAGCTTAATAACCATTCTATCTGTAGATGGTTTCATTCCGACTGATGTTGTCTGTATTATAAGAGGAAAAGAATGGATATTTTGTGATGCTTCCTCTATTGTCATCACGTTTCCGTATCTTTGACCGATAATATTTACAGCCTTTTCCAACGTTCTATTAGCAATGGTAATATTTGTAAAGCCTTCTTTTATGAGTGCATTATAAATTCCTTTACAAGCACCCCCAGCTCCTAACAATAATACAGCTTCGTTTTTTTGGTTAGCTAAAATTGGGTATTTACTTAATAAAGACCGGACATAACCAGCACCATCTGTATTAAATCCATACCATTTACCATTTTTATTTAGTACCGTATTTACGGCACCGATAATGCTTGCTTGTTCATCCAGCCCATCTAAGAATGGAATAATCGTTTCTTTGTATGGTGCGGTAACATTAAATCCATCCAATTGCATTTCTTTTAGTGAAGCAATTTTTTCATCAAATGATGCATGTATATCAATTTCATATATATCATATGTTCCTTCTAAATTCGTTCGTTCGAAAAATTGCCGGTGAATCCACGGTGATAAAGAGTGTTGAATTGGATAACCGATTAAACCAAATTTATACATCAATATCAAACCTTTCTCTATTTAAGATGACATAAATGAATCGCGAATAGATACACTAACTCCTTTTGGACTATGCACTTCTATCGTAACATTTCCTTCTAAAATTGTAATCCAACCTAATCCAGGGAAAACAATATCTGTATACGGATCGGTAATTTTATACGATTGTTTTACAAATGGTGGTAAGTTTTGTAATGTTTCTTCGTCTGGCGGACTTAGTAATACACCATTTTGTTTTTTATACAATGCATCTGCATTTTCTAACTTTGTCCGATGAATCGGTAATTCATTAGAAAAGTAACAGACAAAGGTTTGTTTATTTCCTTTCTTAAAATCAAACCGTGCTAAACCACCAAAAAATAATGTCTGTTCACTATTTAATTGATAGTTACGTGCTTTAATTTCCTTTTTCGGTGTAATTACTTTTAAATCATGCTTCGATACATAATGTGCCATTTGTTCATGATTCATGATTCCTGGAGTATCAATTAAAGCAGAAGTTTCATCTAACGGTACTTCAATAAAGCCTAAAGTTGTGCCAGGGAAATAAGAAGTCGTAATTGCATCTTTAATACCTGTAGCACGACGAATGAACTGATTAATGAAAGTAGATTTTCCGACATTTGTAACACCGACCACATGAATATTTCGACCACGGCGTTCTTTTTCCATAAACATGGCAAGTTGTTCCATGTCATGTCCTTTTAAGGAAGAAATTAAATAAATATCCTCTACTTTTAAACCAATTTCTTTTGCTATTTTAAATAACCAATGTTTTAATTTTCGTAAGTTGGAGGACTTCGGTAATAAATCCACTTTATTTCCGACTAAAATAATTGGATTATCCCCTACAATTCTAGGCAAACTTTTCAATAAAGTTCCATTTACATCAAAAATATCAATGACATGGACAACAAGACTATTTTCATTCCGAATCGTACTAACTAAATGTAAAAAATCGTCACTATCCATTGGAACAGTCGTATTTTTATTATAATGTCTCATCTGAAAACATCTTTGACAAAGAAGTTGTTCCTTATTTATAGAAGATGCAGGAATAAAACCGATTGCTTCTTTATTTTCCGTTTGAAGTTGTGCCCCACAACCACCACAAAATAGATCACTCATCATGTAACACCCTTTTCGTTAATTTTCCTTGTGCATAAAATCTGTTTAAAATTTTCCGTTCCATACGACGGTTGAACTTTGTAATTGCCGCATCACTTTGTACGATTGGTACAACCAAGATTGTATAGAAGCCAGCCCGATTTCCACCTAATATATCTGTTAATAGTTGATCACCGATAACGACTACTTCATCTTTTTTTACACCCATTAATTTTTGAGCACGACGAAATTTCGTTTTTAAAGGTTTATTTGCCTTATGAATAAACGGAATATGTAGCGGTTCTGAAAATATCCGTACTCTTTCTTCATTATTATTAGAAAAAATCGTTACTTTAATATTAGCTTCTTCCATACTATGTAACCAAGTTTTTATTTCTTCTGTAGCATTACTTACATTCCAAGGGACTAATGTATTGTCCAAATCTACAATAACTGCTTTTTTTCCATTTTCTTTTAAAAACGTTGGTGTAATATCATACACCGTATCTACATGTTTATTTGGTAAAAATAAATTTAACAAAAATTGTCACCTCTAATATATTCTCTTCCAATATTTATCCATTGATTCAATTTAAAAGTAATTGTTGCTGCTTAATTATAGCACGTACAAGCATTTTTAAAAACAATCTACTATTCTTATCGCAAGATATTATATATACATGGATCACTATGAAAAAATATGTAAATATCCCATACAATATTCAATTATTTTGTTGTCGTTCCCCGATGAGCGTAAATTTTTGTCGAAAAACAGGTGGAATTTTGTCAAAACACGATGACTTTTCGACAAAATACACCCCCTTTTAGCCTAATGTGTATAACTTCCCTTATTTCATAACGTTGATATAACGGATTTCTTGAAAGTTATCACCAACATTACCCACAGCTTATGCACATGAAAAGAGTGGTTTATCTTTACTTGTCCAAGGGTTCTTTTCATGATAAATTAAACAGACATGAATTTTAAAGGAGAAAGAAAATGAATGAATTATCAAATGAAATGTTAATGGATACTTATGTACATGCTGTACAATTGAATTTAGATGATCACTTTATATTATTGCTTGAAAAGGAATTATCACGACGAAACTTATATCATTTTTATCATTAAATTTTTTTGCGTTTAATACTTTATTTTTAAACGAAATATCACTATACTTAAATACATATGCTTTGAGTTTATTGTAGTTTTTTTGAGCAGATTGGAGGACAAACAGAGAATGCTTTTAGCAATATTAGCACCACTTATTATCGCATTTTTTATCCCTACTTTAAGTAGATGGAAATCAACAATCCACACAGGTATATTTGTTTTTTTCGTTCCTTTCAGTATATTTTTATTTTTCATACAATATATTGGAAAGGATTTCATCCCGATTAAACAAGTATTTGAATGGATTCCATCGTTACATATTAATTTTGATTTATACTTAGATGGATTAAGCTTGTTATTCGTTCTACTTATCACTGGAATTGGATCTCTTGTTGTATTGTATTCTATTTTTTATTTAGACAAACAAGAGAATCTAGGACATTTCTACGTATACTTATTAATGTTTATGTCCGCAATGTTAGGAATTGTTTTATCTGATAATATTTTCGTTTTATATTCTTTCTGGGAATTAACATCGATCTCATCATTTTTATTAATTGGATATTGGCATTTTAAAGAGAAATCCCGATACGGTGCATTAAAATCTATGATGATAACTGTTTTCGGTGGTTTAAGTATGCTCGGTGGTTTTTTACTTTTATCAGTCATCACTAATACGACGAGCATTCGAGTAATGATAGATCAAGCAGATTTAATTTTGGAAAGTGAGTATTTACCATTAGCACTCATCTTTATTCTAATAGGAGCTTTTACAAAATCAGCGCAATTCCCTTTTCATATTTGGTTACCGGATGCTATGGAAGCTCCTACACCAGTTAGTGCTTACCTACACTCTGCAACAATGGTAAAAGCAGGGTTATATTTAGTTGCGCGTTTTTCTCCGATTTTCTCGCAATACGATTGGTTTTTTATAATTGTAACGACCTTTGGAATCATTACATTATGTTGGGGATCTTACATGGCCGTTCGACAAACCGATTTAAAAGCAATTTTAGCTTTTTCAACAGTAAGTCAGCTTGGAATGATTATGGCAATGTTAGGATTCGGAACAGATATCGCTATTTTTGCTGCTGTATTCCACATTTTAAACCATGCAACATTTAAAGGTAGTTTGTTTATGGTAGCGGGCATCATCGACGTACAATCAGGAACGAGAGATATACGTCGTCTCGGCGCACTATATACATTAATGCCTATTACTGCAACTTTAGCATTATTTGGGACATTTTCAATGGCAGGGTTTCCATTACCATTTTTAAATGGATTTTATAGTAAAGAATTATTTTTTGATGCGACATTAGGTTTAACAGCAAATGATGTTGGTATTTCAGGCATAATTGCTGCACTTGTTCCTTATTTAGCTGTATTCGGAAGTGTTTTTACATTCGTATATTCGATGTATTTATTTTTTGGTGTCTTTGGTAAATCAAAAAACAATCCGGAAGACTTACCGACAAAACCGAAAGAAGTTTCTATCGGTATGTTACTATCACCTATTATTTTAGTATTAGGAGTTATTACGATTGGTTTAGTTCCTAATTTATTTAACAACGGGTTATTAGTACATGCTGCAACGAGTATTAAAGCTACAGCATCTTATGACCATATTAAGTTCTGGCATGGATTTAATACACCACTTAGAATGTCATTAATTGTTGTAGTACTCGGAGCAATTCTTTATATGACGAAAGAAAAATGGAGCAAAATATATGATGTATTGCCAGGTGTGTTAAGCTTTAACAAAGTGTATGATAAAACATTAACCTATATAGATGATGGAAGTAAAAAAGTAACAAATTCGTATATGACGGGATCTTTACGTAATTATATGTTGTTAATTGTAGGTTCTATGTTTATCATCTCATTTATTTTCATGTATATAACAGACGGCTTTGCTATAAATATGTCAGACTTAGCTGATGTAACGTTCATTGAAGTTGTTGTCGTGATAGCAATCGCTATTGCTGCAGTTGGAACTATTTTTTCTAACCATAATATCACTGCCATTTTAATTT
>DXHX01000011.1 GCA_019113205.1 Candidatus Pseudogracilibacillus intestinigallinarum
GTTAACACATTATGATAAAATTGTTGTTGATGATTTTGAACAAGTTGAGAATCATGGGGTAGATGTGAGTTATAGGGCTTGCAATGAAGGATATATTGCAAAAGAGAGTATTGTAAATTTGGGAGAAATAATTGTCAACAATAAAGTAGGAAGATTGAGTAAAGAAGATAAAATTTTATTTAATCCAATCGGAATGTCTATTCATGATGTGTCAGAGGCGTTTCGGGTATATCTTAATGCTAAGAAGAAAGGTATCGGTGTAAAATTACCATTATGGGAACATCCATATTGGTTTTAAATAATGAAGTATGAAATATAATCCTTTTCGATATGTTAATAGAACTTTCTAGGTAATAATGAATAAAACAGACTGGATAAATTTCGCAATAATATTGATAATTGATTAAAGTCATCTCCTTTGATGGTATATGTGAATGAAGGAGATGACTTTTCTGTGAAATCCCCTTTTTAAATTACCTTGGGAATCTTATTGTTCAATTCCTAAAAATTTGAGATTAGTTTCAAAATTTTATCTCCAATGTAAATGGTATCAATAGGATTGTTTTCAATATCAATGAAGTAAAATCATTAATATATTAAATTAGGTCCTTTTATCAAATTAATTTTCTTTCATTTCCTATGTAATTCTTTTCATTCGCTCGCTTGGGTTAATTTGCTGTATAGTAAGAAGTGCTAATGCTCTGTTATAAAGGTTTTGGAATGATACTTTGCTGCAAGGAACTTCCATTTGCATACCATTCATTAAGTACACATTACAGTGATTTTTATTTTTTGAAGAGTGTATATCTAAGATGTGATTAGCTGAAAACCAATGATTATTTAAATTGTGATTACCATGTGTATGGAAGAAACAAATATCTTTCGTGTCGCTAAATAAAATGGGGGTTTTTCGTAAAAAAGCAGTCATTTTGGCAATGACTTTTTTTCGTGCTTCATATGTAGTTAATCCAATAAATAAGCAGCTTTCATGAACGATGGACATCATACTCTGTTTTACATATAGAGTCTTCATTTCTTCGATAACAATCGTCTCATAGTCCGTAGAATATCCAGGAAGCAATGCAACAGAAGAAGAATTCAACATATAATTTTCTAAAATCTACATGATCATCTCTCCTTTGATATTTAAAATTTAATAATATTATAGGTCTATTTACTTACTTTGTCCAATTAATTTTAATATTCAGATAATTCCTTGAGCATCTTTCGAATTTCCTCATGATGAAGCTTTTCTTTTACCGCGCGTCCCCAACCTTTCACTGCATCCGCAGATACATTTTCCAGTTCCATTATTTCTTTGATAGATAATTCCGCAATGATGAAGTATTTCACCCACTTCCATTGATTTTCAGTTAGTTTTGATTGAATAGTTTTCCAAAATTCTTCGTGATAAATATACGTTTTTCGTATGATTTCATCTGTTAAATCTAGTAGAGGAATATTTGTATGTCTTGTATGGTTGCCATTCGTTAATTGTTTCTTTACTTCCTCGATATAATGGGTATCTTTTTCTTGTGTGCGGACCTTTTTCCTTAATAAATCCAATAATTTAAAACGAATTTTGTAGTTGATGAATGTTCCAATATTGCCTTTCGTATCATCAAATTCCTTATATGCCTGCCAAAGTGCCAGCATTCCTTCAGTATAATATTCATCATAGTCTGCGTAATGAATATTCAAGCGTTGGATCTGGAAGTAAATTCTTTTTTCGTTCATTTGTAAAAATGTTTCGAAATCATGTTGCAAATTCGCTCCCTCCTATAAGTTTTTTATTATTTTAATAGGAATATCGAATTAATGCACACTCTCTTAAACTAGTTCTTATGACCTTTTTGGTGTATTTTTATTAAAAAATTCGTGTTTTTTCATTATTTTTAATGAGAAATTGGGATAATTTATGGTAATTATTGGCAAAAATGCAAATTAAGCAATGTTTTATAAAAGTTAGTATCGAAATTCTATCAAGTATTTTTTCTATCACTCTTTTTCTGAACTTCTTTCGATTGTAGAAGTGACAATCATTTTCACATTGTATTTTGAGTCACAAAGAAGGAGAGATAAAAATGAACGTATTACTTTTGAATGATGAAACGATGCGGAATTTAGTAAACTTTACATCGATAGAAGAAATGAATGAGGCTG
The DNA here is from genome assembly GCA_019113205.1 of Candidatus Pseudogracilibacillus intestinigallinarum. Classification (GTDB taxonomy): domain Bacteria; phylum Bacillota; class Bacilli; order Bacillales; family Amphibacillaceae; genus Pseudogracilibacillus; species Pseudogracilibacillus intestinigallinarum. The sequence goes on from DXHX01000011.1 coordinate 2,164, forward strand.
TGAAAGAACATAAGCGAACATATGACTTAAGTAAAACTGATCGAGACATTTTACATATGATTAGTCAATATGCATGTAAATATATTGGTGTTTGTTATTTAAGTAAGCAAAAAATAGCGGAGGCATCGGGGTTTACGTCAAGAAGAACGGCCATCCGTGCATGCAATCGTCTGGAACAGTTGGGTGTCATCAAACAATATGAAACGAGACGTGTAAAAGGAGACAAGCGCCGTTCGGTAAACATTATTGTCATTCAAAGAATCAAAGGGGAAAAAGTGGAAGATAATCCACCTATAAAGCAAGAGTCACAACGGGAAGTCACAGGGGAAAGTCACACCAAAGAAGCTCTTTACCAATCTCCTAATAAAGCTTATACATATAAAGATACATGGGAAGAAACGGAATATGCGTATAAAAGAGGATTGAAGTTAACGATTCCGGAAGTGTTTTATAATGCGTTTACCCCATTTTTTAATGCAAGAGAATTATACGATATATATGGTATATTACTTCGAGCGAAAGCAACGGTGAAAGAGCGGGTGTTTAGTTTAGAAGATAAAGCAGAGGAATATATTGATTATTTTTATAATGTTATTCGTTTATATAAATGGGGGAAGGTAACCAATTTAAAGGGATATTTATATCGTACGTGGGAATGGTTGTCGAAACAATTATATCGTCAGGAAAAGAATCGAGGAAAGCTTGAACAGTCGTATCTTTATTTGTCAGATGAGGAGTGGGGGGAAGGGAAAAGGTGAAATTTTACTTTTACCTCATATGCGTTTGATTTTATAGAAACAAGGAGGGGCATAAATATTTTGGGGAATTTTCTATCCTTATTTATATGGTTAAATAAGTTAATTATGATTACTTTGTTTTTTCGATAAAAGTAACATGTACTTCGATTTGATAAACATATAGTACTATATAATTGTCTGTTTAAATATTTCTTCTATCTTTTTGAGACTCAGGAAGTTATTGTAGTTTTTCATTTGATTAAAATTTTACTTCTTATTTGTTATAATGAGTAAAAGAAAGGGGATGTTTTGTAATGAAAGTGTTAGTTGTTGGGGCGAATGGCCAAATTGGAAAACATTTGATTACATATTTGAACGGACATACATCAATTGAAGCGCGAGCGATGATTCGTGACGAAGTGCAAGCATCATTTTTTAAAGAAAATGGTGCAGAAGTGGTCGTTTGTGATTTGGAAGAGGATGTGCCGGTAATCGCAGAGGCTGCGAAAGGTTGTGATGCGCTCGTGTTTACAGCTGGATCTGGTCCTCATACGGGGAAAGACAAAACATTAATGGTTGATTTGGATGGGGCAGTAAAGACAGTTGAAGCGGCAAAAGTTGCGGGAATTAAACGATATGTCATGATCAGTTCTTTTGATACGACGAGAGCGGCGATTCAAGAAGCACCGGAAGGGTTCGCTCCATATGTTGTTGCAAAACATTATGCGGATGAATGGTTACGTGCGACAGATTTAGATTATACAATCATCCATCCAGGAAGATTAACGAATGAAGAACCGACTGGAAAGGTCGAAGCTGCTGAAAAAGTTGATAGAGATGAAGTTGCTCGTGCAGATGTAGCAAAAGTAATTTTAGCCGTGTTAGAACAAGATGCGACAATTGGCAGGGAGTTTCAAGTTGTGCGTGGAGATGTCGATGTGGAGGAAGCGGTAAGGAATTTATAATTGGTGCGGGATTTTGAATAAGGCTTAAAGGCTTATTTAAAAGATATAAGTTAGGGTATGGACGAAAAGATAGAGTTGGAGTAGAAGGGAACATTTACTACATAAATGAGTGTAAGAACATGTGTTCATTTATGTAGGATGTTCCTTTTGTTTTAGGATGAAATAAATAGGCAGTTAACCATTTATGGATGGATGATTGTCACAGAAAATCCTTTTCCAATGTATTGGGAAGGGAGATAATAATCATGGGTGACTTCTTTGGGCTTTTTAAAGAAGTGTTGAAAGGAATCGTACGTGCGATTAGTGCACATCTATTCCAAAAAACATTCTTAAACAAAGCGAAAACCACCCGGAGCCGTGACAAGCAAAAGGGTGGTTCTCAAAAATAAATTTATTTATGACAACCATCGCCTGTACGGCTGAGGCTGCAAGAGGGAGGATTGCAATCCTTCCTCTCTTCTTATCTATAACCATTTTAACGTAAAAACATGCAAAATTCAACCAAATTATCTTTTTACAAGTCAATCTAATTTCAGCTTTCTATCAATTTATCACTAAGAGACCCCCCCAAAAAAATTGGAAGTGTAGCACCTAAACATAACTATATTATTTTAGATTAGTTATGTCCTAGCCTCATTAATCTAGATTCACATAAAAAACCGCCCCATTTTATTTCTTAAAATGAGGCAGTTCTCTTTATGTTTAGTATGCCGCTTGAAAAATATCAATAATATCTTGCTCAGTTCCTTGGATAGGGTTGCTAATCGCATTGCCATCTTCAAGTGCAAGTTTTGCCATTAATTCAAAATCTTCTTCTTTCACATTTAATGCACGTAAATTACTCGGAATATTGACATCTTTTGATAATGTTTCAATAGCTTTAATCGCTTTTTCCGCTGCATTTCTTACAGATAATCCTTCAATATTTTCGCCCATAAACGTTGCAATATCAGCAAATTTTTGTGGGTTTGAAATTAAATTATATCGTTCAACATGTGGAAGTAAAACAGCATTTGCTACACCGTGTGGAATATCATATAATCCACCTAGCTGATGTGCCATCGCATGAACATATCCTAGTCCCGCATTGTTGAATGCCATCCCCGCAAGTAATGATGCATGTGCCATGTTTTCACGTGCTTCTATATTACTTCCATTCGCCACTGCTTGGCGTAAGTTTGTAGAAATTAGTTTAATTGCTTGAATAGCCATAGAATCTGTTACCGGATTAGCACCCAATGACAAATATGACTCTACAGCATGTGTTAATGCATCTAAACCTGTGGCAGCTGTTAGGCCGGCAGGTTTCCCAGTCATTAGTTCTGGATCGTTAATAGATACTAAAGGAGTATTTCTCCAACTTACAATGACAAATTTTATTTTCTTTTCCGTATTTGTAATCACACAATGTCTCGTCACTTCACTACCTGTTCCTGCTGTCGTATTAACCGATACAATTGGCGGAAGTGGATTACTTAGTTTTTCTATTCCTGCATAATTTTCATACAGATCTCCTTCATGTGACGCAGCAATCCCAATTCCCTTTCCACAATCATGTGCACTGCCTCCACCAACCGTTAAAATAAGGTCGCATTTTTCCGCTTCAAATACTTTTAACCCATCACGTACATTTGTATCTTTCGGATTCGGTTCAACTCCATCGTAAAATGCATACGTAATACCTTTTTCTTCTAAAGATTGTACTACTTTATCTACCGGCCCACCTTCTAATCCTTTTAAGAATGTATCTGTAACAATAAGCGCTCTTTTCGCTCCTAAAATTTCACAGCGTTCCCCAACAACATTAACGGACCCGCGACCAAAGAAATTTACATTTGGCATAAAAAAGTCATACATTATTTCCATCTCCTTTTTATTTTATTTAACTAGAATTTCCATGTTTACAAAAACTACTCTGTCCATCTTCCAGTTACGACTTTTTGACGTGTATAAAAATTCACACCATCTTTTCCGTTTGCATGTAAATCACCGTAGAATGAATTTTTCCATCCTGAGAATGGGAAAAATGCCATCGGTGCAGGAACACCTATATTAACTCCTAACATTCCAGCATCAATTTCTTCACGAAATTTCCGAACGCTTCCACCATTCGTCGTGAATATACAGGAACCATTAGCAAAGGATGATCTATTAGATAATTTAATTGCTTCTTCTAAATTTTTTACACGAGCAATTGATAAAACTGGAGCAAAAATTTCATCTTGCCAAATTTCCATCTCACTTGTTACGCCATCAAAAATTGTCGGTCCAACATAATAGCCACCTTCTTGAGCACTTTTATCATTACGACCATCACGAACAAGCGTTGCACCTTCTTGTTCACCCGTTTCAATATATTGTAATGTACGCTGTTTATGTGACTCACGAATGACAGGGCCTAAGAAGATCCCTTCATCAAGTCCGTTTCCCATTTTAATATCATTTGCCTTTTCAATGAGTTGTTTGATAAATGCATCAGCAACTGATTCCTCTACCGCAACGACCGAACACGCCATACAACGCTCACCAGCAGAACCAAATGCAGCATTCATAATTTGTGTTGTCGCATTATCTAAGTCCGCATCTTTTAAAACAATAGAGTGGTTTTTTGCTCCTGCTAATGCTTGAACACGTTTTAAATTTTCTGTTCCTCGTTTATATACATACTCTGCAACTGGTTGGGAACCAACGAAGGATACCGCTGCAATATCATCATTATCTAAAATACCATTTACAACATCATGTGCCCCATGCACAATATTGAATACACCGTCTGGTAATCCAGCTTCTTGTAATAGCTCAGCTAAACGATTCGCTAATATTGGTGTTCTTTCGGATGGTTTTAAAACGAATGTATTTCCAGTTGCTATCGCGATTGGAAACATCCACGCCGGTACCATCATCGGGAAATTAAAAGGAGTAATCCCACCGATGACACCAATTGGATAACGATAACTACTTGAATCAATATCAGACGAAATTGTACTCAATGAATCGCCCATCATTAAACTTGGCGCACCAGCAGCAAATTCCACATTCTCAATTCCACGTTGGACTTCGCCATATGCTTCTTTAAAATTTTTCCCATTCTCTTTTGTAATAAGTTTTGCCAACTCATCCCAATGTTCAACGAGTAACTGTTGGTACTTAAATAAAATACGCGCTCGTTGTGGAACAGGCACTTTTCGCCATGTTTCAAATGCTTCATTTGCGATAGCTACCGCTTCATTTAATTCCTCTTTCGTGGAAATCGGCACTTCCGCAATCACTTCACCTGTCGCTGGATTATAAACGGGTTCTAATTTTTCAGATGTAGATGTCACCCATTTTCCTCCTATAAAATTCTTCACTGTTAATGCTTTTTCCATACTATTACCTCCACTATTATGTTTGTCTCCCTTATTCAAATTTATAATGAAAACAGGTTATATAGAGCTCTTTTATTTCATCTATAGTTGGAACACGAGGATTATTCGCTGGACTTCCAGATCTTAATGCATCCTCTGCCATCTTTGGAACGTTCCTTTCAAAAGTTTCTTCATCGATACCCCATTCTTTTAAATTCGGAATATGTAGTTTGGCACATAATTGTTTAATGGACGATACCGCAAAATCAGCTGCTTCCTCATCGGACAGGGTTTTATTCGTAAAAATTCTTCCGACATCTGCTAAACGTTCAATACAAGCATCTTTACTAAACTCTAATACTGCCGGAAGCAACATTGCATTAGAAAATCCATGTGGTACATCAAATAAGGCGCCAATCGGACGGGATAAACCATGTACTAAACAAACGGACGCATTTCCAAAAGCCATTCCAGCTTGTAAAGAGCCGAGAGAAAGTTGTTCACGTGCTTTTATGTGATTCCCATGTTCGTACACGGTTAACAAATTATTCGCGATACGTTTTATTGCCGATAATGCGAGCATATCTGTCATTGGATGCGCTAATTTGGAAATATATGCTTCAATGGCATGACTAAGTGCATCTATCCCTGTAGCCGCAGTTACCTTTTTAGGTGCTGATAATGTTAATAATGGATCAACAATTGCTACATTTGGCAAAAATCCGAGCTGTTTAATCATCATTTTTTCTTTATTTACTACATTCGTAATGACGGTGACATCTGTTGCTTCTGAACCTGTCCCAGCAGTTGTCGGAATCGCAATATGAGCGGTTGGTTTATGTATTGCGATTTTATAATTATTCCGATAATCTGAAATGTCCCCACCATTTGTCGCCAATACTGCTACTGCCTTTGCTGTATCTATACAACTACCTCCGCCAATCGATACAATGACATCACAATCACTTTCTTCATATACAGCCAAAGCCTCTCTTACATAATTGTCGTTCGGCTCAGAATCTACACCCAAATAAATTGCATAGGTAAGATCTTTTTCCTCTAATTGTTGTATACTCTCCTCTACATAGCCAAGTTGTTCCATTGTTTTGTCGCTTATTAGCAACACTTTTGTACCTGTAACATTTACTAGGTCACCCATTTTTTCAAAAGAACCACGGCCATAATAAATTTGTTGTGGTGTTTTTAACGATGCATACGTGTTCATCTTTCACCTCTCCTCACGAATATTATAATCCCTCAATATGGTAACGCATTCATTTTATCTCACTTCTGTATAACTAATGTAGATAAAGTGTAGCAATATAACTACATGTTGTCAATTCTGTTTTTAGAAAATTTCAACGAATCTCTTTTCACTCATATAAAAAAGTCGAATTGTCTCCGTCCGCAATCCGACTTTTAAAATATTACACACCTTCTATTTCTAGTTCTTTTATTTTTTTGTATAAAGTGGTTCGATGCATACCTAGTATATTTGCTGCCTTTGTTTTATTGCCACCAGCTTCTTCTATTGCTGCTAGAATCATCTTTCGCTCTTCTTCCTTTTTACGGTATTTTATTTCCTCCAACCATGTCGGCTGTTTTTCAGGCTTTTCCACTTGTATATATTGCGGCAAATGATGCGTATCTATTTCATTCGTTTGCACAGTTGTTACAAGGTTTTCGACTACTTGAATTAGTTCTTCCACATTGCCTGGCCAATCATAGTGCAATAATACATGCACAGCTTCCGAGCTGTATGTTTTTTGTCGCTTTTGATAAATATAGCAGTATTCCTGTAAATAATGTGAAAGTAAAAATGTCATATCTTTCTTTCGTGTCCTTAATGGAGAAATTGGAATATGTATCACCGGAAAGTCTAACTTTTTATCCGACCATGTCGATGTTTTCATGGCTGAGGCAACAATGCGAATACGTAAGGTTACTGTTTCATTCGTAACTGGATGTTTGTATATTTTCCTCTTTAGGGTACGAAACAATGTAGCTTGTAAACTTTTCGATAAGTATTCAAAATATTCGAGGTAAACAGTTCCTGCTTCCATCATGAATAAACCATCCTCATCTGCTGAACCAAATAAACGTTTTTCAATAGAGGACGCTGTTTCTGTTTTACAATTTATTCGATAAAATGGTGTTTCGTTATTTGGACTTAATTGATGGATTGTGCGAGCAAACATTTCTTTCCCTGTTCCTTTTTCACCAGTCAGCAATACTACCGTTTTCGTTTGCGCTGCTTTTCGTATTTGTTTTTTTATATGTACGGCTTCTTCACTTGTTCCGACGATTTGGTCCATCGTAATATGTTCTTCCTCAGATATAGTAGGTGTTTTTCGAACTTGTTCTAACATATTTTCTTTCTCTGTTTGTAACTTGCGATATATATGATAAACTTCCGAAACTCCCTCAAATATAAGCATTCCAATTGCACCAATCACTTTATCGCCTTGCCAAATTGGAATACGATGAACAATCATATCCTGGCCTTGAATATGTTGAAGGACATTTCGTTCTGGAATAGCATTTTTTACTGTTTTATGAAGCTTCGTATTATCAATCACTTCTGTTACGTGCTTCCCAATGGCTTCTTCCCGATGAACACCGATAAATTGGGCATAAGATTCATTTAATTCTATGAGAATTCCATGTTCATCTACCACAGCGATACCTTCGTATGCTGTTTCTAAAATAACATCTAAAATAGATGTAATATGTCCTGTTTGTCGAGTAGTTTCTTGCTGTTGAAGTACTAATGGTTGAATTTCCTTCTGTGTCATCATTCCAGCATATGTTCCATCCGAATGGATTACGATGATAAACTCTGTTAATAATTCAATCATTTCATCTATGTTTGCCGTAGTGAATAAAGCAAGAAAGTCTGTTTGCATGCACTCGCTAACCTTTTGTTCATTCGCTGTTTCATTCATCAACGCTTCTAATATTGTACGCATCGTTATATACCCAACAGGTTCTCCCTCGTTTAAGACCGGTACATACTGCACATCGTTGGATAACATGATTTCTCCAGCTTTTTTCACTGTATGATGAATGTCGATACATATCTTTGAATATTTGTCCCATAACTGTTTCGTTCTCAATGCTATCTACCTCATTATCATTCTCTAGTCATTTTAAGAGTACTTTCATTCTAAGCTATACGGATTGTTTTATCAATATTCGATTATTCATAACAAAAATTTATGACATATTATAGCTTCATCTATTTTTACAATAAAAAGTAAGAAAGGTCTTTGCCTTGTAAAAGTAAAAGCAAAGACCACACAACGAAATTTCATTATTTCCTTTTATTCCTCAATATATTTATCTTTTAAAATGCCAGATATAACGCCACCAATAATCATTAATACTACTGGAGCAAACGCTACAATCATTTCAAAAAATGTTGATTCTATCACTAAATAAGATGTACCGAAAAAACGGTTTATGCCATATACAACAAATTTGATAATCAAGAGTAATAACCCTAATAAAAATACTGCATCAAAAAAGTCCTTCCACTTTGGATATGCCAACTGCTTACTATCTTGAATCACTTTTTCAGTCAATGCTTCATCACTCCTTAATAATTCGTCAATCGTAATTTCGAATAAATCACTTAAATCGATAATAACTTCGATACTTGGATAATTTTTTCCTGTTTCCCATTTGGAAACGGATTGACGGCTTACATGGATTTTTTCCGCAAGAAAAGTTTGGGACCATCCTCGCTTCTCTCTTTCTTTTTTTAACCGTTCACCAAAGTTCACTTTCATGTCCTCCCTTCCCTTCTTATTATGTTCGGAGTATAGTTGTGAAGTAAAGATAGTTCTCGTTGCACCTATGCGCAACATGGGGTTGCACATTGATATGACGGCATTTGCAGACGATTGTTCATCGTATATTTTAGAATCTTAATAAATTTCATTTCCAAGAAATGCTAATGTAATCATTTCATTAAGTAAATTAATATTAGCAACCATATGTAACTAACGAGATAAACATTTCACTCCACGGTTGAATGTGATAAAATTTTAAATATAAACTATTTTATGAATCATCTTCATTATCCAAAAGGAGGATAAACATTGAAGCGTAACTATATATTTGGAGCACTATCATTGCTCACTGTTTTATTTAGCATTATTTTTTACTTCATTGTAAAAAGTGGAGAGTTTAGTACGACATTTAGTATCACTATATTTAGTATTGCATCTTTATTAGGGATCATTTTTGCAATTATAACGAAACGAATTGAAACCATTCTAATCGGTGTTACTTTAAATGTCGGTATGATCCTCATCATCTTGTTTTTAGTCTTATCAGTTGGACTTACCACAAATTAAAATCAATATCCTCTCATTTATTCTAGTAAATGTGGGGGTATTTTTATAAAAAATAACAGCGAAATTACTATGTCAAACGCTGGAAGTGATTTCTTCTGAAGGATTATTTTCCTCTTTAATCGATTCATTGCTGAATTAAATTTTCCAAAATATACTGCATCATATCACCGCAAGCCTAACAGCATATCAATATACTACCCTCTTTATTAGGTGAACTAACTGGGAATATAAGGTTTAACAGTTCTATTTAAGTTAATAAAATAGTGAGATAAACTGGTGCTCTCTATATAAAAAATTACACATTTAGGAGGTTAATAAAATTGTTTCATCTAAAAATAAATGATCAAATAGACTTAAAATCACTTGAGAAAAATGACGCTAAAGAATTGTTTAACGTTGTAGACCATGAAAGAGATTATTTAAGAAAATGGCTACCATGGGTTGATAGTATGAAGCATTACACTGATTATGAACCAATCATAGAAATGTGGTTAAAACAATTTACTATGCACGATGGTATTCAAGCTGGTATTTTACATAACAATAAATTAATAGGTATGATTGGATTTCATGGTATCGATTGGACCAATAAGAAAACGAGTATCGGTTATTGGCTATCAGAAGGATATCAAGGGAAAGGAATTGTAACTGAAGCTGTTAAAGCATTCATTGGCATTGCTTTTAATGAATACAAATTAAATCGAATTGAAATAATGTGTGGTGTGAAAAATGAAAAAAGTAAACGGATTCCAGAACGCCTTGGCTTTACATTAGAAGGTACGATGAGAGATGCCGAGTACTTGTATAATCATTTCCATGATTGTTATTTATATAGCCTCTTATCAAGAGAGTGGAATTAGGAAATTTTATTAAAAATGCAAGCACTTTACTGTGATAACCCTGCCCCTGGAAGATAGTACCTCGCTTTAACTTCTGGGGGTATTTTTAAGATTCCTTTTTAGTCCATTGTTCGTACAACCGTGCTTTAACCTTCTCATAACGCTCTTGTTGAATCCGTTGACGTTCGCTCTCAGACAACCTTTTCTCCTCCTCAAAGTGAGCAAGATTCAGTTTTCGATATAAGTCATTCTCAATATACGTGTGAAACTGTTTTTCTACCATTTTCAATCGAATTTTAACAAATAAAATGATAGAAATAATATTCATCACTCTCGTAATAGGTATTAACACTATTACTGGTGAAGCATTTGATTCAAATATTGTATTAATAAACACAATAAAGTACATAAATGAGTTGATAAAAAAGAACAAAAATCCAAAACCTATATGGGCATATAGCATCCCATACGAACCAAATATGATTGTTAATATAATAGATCTTTTCCCATTCCTTTTATAATAATCGTAAGGAATAAACGTTTGATCATGTGATGAAAAAAGTGGAGGCTTAAATTTAAAATAACGAATTAGAGCAAGAACGACAAAAAGAATTAAAAACGGAGTAATAAAAACGGCCATAAACAATAAAAATAACTCTAACATCTTCTGATCCAATCTAAATTCCGCATTATTTTCCTCCTTTAAGGTAGAAATATCTTGTATTACAATCATGACATTATCCGTTTGTTTGGGCAATACTTAATTTACATATATTATTTTATTTCTACACTCTAATTTGTTCCTCGTATAATTCAAGTATTCAGCGATATTTCTCAACTTCAAGATGGAATGTTTGTCATTATTTTATTTCCACTCCTTGTTTGATAAGTTTTTCCTTTTTCTTATTTCCATGCGGTTGATAGATGACATATTTCATATTGGCTTTCATAAAAAAATATCGGTGTAAAAACTTTGCTGCAGTGTAGCTACAAATAATAGCAAAGAAATATATACTAACCATTGAAATAATATCTTCTAACATCGTATTTTTTTCTATTAATACATAAAATAAGTATCCTATCCCCGGAGAGGCGGTTACCAATCCCATATACTTATACTGATTACTTTCTTTTCTTTCTTTTATCGGATCACCGGAATATTTATGTAATTGATATTTCACTAAAATATAGACCAATACAATTGTCACTATGGCTATAATAATATAAAATACCGTGGAGGTAATTTGAAGCACATGAAATATCACCCACACAAAGGTTATGAATAATGATATTCCTCCAAGCGCTCCCCAAACACCCATAAATAATATCACCTCTAATTGAGTCGAATATGGATTTTTTATCATCAGTCTTATCCACCACAAATGAATAATAAGGACAAATGGTAAAACGATCCATAAAAGTTCTATCTTTAACAACATTGAAAATCCTAAAAGTAAAGGGGCATCATATATTATCAAAACTAGTACAGCCACACTCCATTTAACATCACCAACATAAATAAATTCCAAATGATCTTTAACATATAAAGCCAAATCCTCATATCTCGTTTCGGGATCTATTTTCACTATTTTCCATCCCCCTGTACTATTAAAATATTACGAATACAGCTTTACTTTCTTTAGCATAATAGCTTATTCCTTCAGCTATTCCCATGTTGTTGGTCGATAGTACCGTTAAACCTAAAGCTTGTAAATCTGCAGATGTTTCTTCAGAGAAACCGTTGTCCTCTGAATATTTCCCCATCAGAGAGAAATATTTCTTCTGGTCAATATTTCCGCTTTTATATTCTTGAAGAATCTGATTTAATATGGTCCTATCTTGATCATCAACATTTAATTGTTCCAACTTCTTTTCATGCATTTTATCAATCTCTAACATCGACATATTTCCTGCTTTATCTGCTACATAATCATCTAGCATGTCATGCTTATCTTGATAGTCCCAAAATTTCGCAATTGTTTGCTCTTCTAATCTTCCCTTATTCATATTACTATTCGTTTGTTCAACCTGACCTATAATTGCTACATATTGCTCATATCCTATTTCACCTTTGCGATAATCTTCAAAAGCCATTTTGATAATCTCTCTTGATGATGGTTTATTTTGTACTTGAAGTGCACTATCCCTTATATCTCTCGCTTCTTCTATTTCCTTATTTCTTTTATTCTCTTTTTCCTCATTATAATCAGTAAGTTTTCTTAGCGCCTTTATACTCGAAACACCCTCAAACCCTTCAAACCTCGCTTCTCCCGTACTACCTTTTGCTTTATTCATCACCGTTTCAATTTGCTGCATAATGGCTTGGACATCTGTCTCATTTCCAGTACTTGTGAAACTATGTATGTCAGCTTCTAGCTCTTTCGTCTCTTTAACGGCCTTCTTTTTCCACTCATTCACATCTGAGAAGTCTGGGGATGTTGCGGAAGTAAGGTCGGATACTTCTGAAATAATATCATGAATCGTTTCATCTTCACTTGTCAGCTTTTCAAAAGTTTTTTCGATATCTTCCCTTACTTCTTGTACATAGTGGCTTGTAATGATGGCGGTCTCGCTGTCATCTACTTCGGATTCGAATGTTTTAATATGCTGTTTGACGTTCGCTTCTAGGTCCTCAAATAATCCTTGAAATGCGGTAAGGACGGTTACATGTAACGCATGGAAATAGCGTTTCGCATCTTTGGCTGCCTTACCTGAAAAGGAAGACATCCCCTGGATTGTATCGATGCTTTTAATCACTTTCTCCAACTGCGAGTGCATATCCAAGGAGATTTGTTGGAGGTCATCTGAAAAAGCATGTATTTCTACCATATCTACTTTCTTATTTCCCATTAATCTCACTCCTTATGGTCGAATTGGTTGTGCATGTGTTGAATTAGCAATTTCCTCATCTGTTTCTACCATTGTTTCTCCGACAGTTTTTAGTGTCGTAATATCTATTATATGATCTTGTGCATTTTGTAAATTCCCAATAATACTTGCAAAATACACATCGATAATTCTACGGTTCATATCATTCAAAATAGAGCTAGCAGTATCCTCTGCCTTCGCACGGATATTATCATTATCAGATGCATTTATTTTGTAATCTAATACTACTTTTTCAGGCTTTTCTTCATTAATCGATAATGCTTTTTCTGAAAAGTCATTTGGAATAACGATCATCATATCGTACGTACCCCGTTCTAACCCATTTTCAGCAATTCCACGATTAACTACATGCCAATTCTGTTCTTCATCTTTATCTAAACTCTTAACAAAGGCATTTCCAAAATCTAACTCCGTCTGGTTAAATGAAGTCCCCTTGTCTTCGTTTACTAAAGCTACATCCATCTTTGTTTTACTTGCCAAATTTTTTGACTTTGATAATTGATTGAATGATAAATAAGTTAATCCCACCGTTAATATCAAAATAAGTGCTAAAAATGTGAATAATTTTAAATAGGATTTTTTCATATGTATCATACTCCTGAATTTTTCTTTAACTTTCATAGTTATTCATTATGTAATAGGTGGAGACTGTATAAGCAGTTTTAACATACATTAGTA
>DXHX01000124.1 GCA_019113205.1 Candidatus Pseudogracilibacillus intestinigallinarum
ACGTAGGCGGTTGACATATCCATCTTGGAAAATAATGTGCTACCAAATAACTCTGTCCGTTCATACGCTTGATCAATCGAGGCGAGTAAACTAGCTCGATTATCATATAAATCATCCAAGGCACCAGCTAAAATAAAAATTTCCAATGCATTTCGCTTCAACCCCTTGCAACGAAATGTAAAATCAAATAAATCTTTAAAGGCACCTTCTTTACGTGCTTGCATGATCAATTTAGCTGTTTCATAACCAATTCCCTTCATCGCTAGAAGTCCGATACGAATATTTCCTTCCTCCACAGAAAAATAAGCAAAACTTTTATTGACAGAAGGAGGTAATATTTGAATCCCGAATTGTTTCGCCTCACTTATATACGAAATCATTTTCTCAGGCTCATTTGCGACGGCACTTAATATATGGGCAAAAAAGTGTGTCGGATAATTCGCTTTTAAATAACTTAACTGATAAGCAATTTTACTGTATGCAACAGAGTGACTTTTATTAAACCCATAATCCGCAAATTTTATAATCCAAGAAAAAACTTCTTCCGCAATCGTTGCATCATACCCCTTTTGGGCACATCCTTGTATAAACCTTTCTTTTATATGTGTCATTTCCTGGTGGTCTTTTTTACTTACCGCACGACGTAATATATCAGCTTCTCCCAAAGAAAGCCCTGCAAAGGTATGTGCGATTTGCATAATTTGTTCTTGATAAATTAACACACCATATGTTTTTTCTAAAATTGGTGCTAAATCAGGATGAAGATAGGAAAAGTTTGTCGTGCCATGTTTTCTTTCAATATATGTCGGAATATAGTCCATCGGCCCTGGACGAAACAATGCGTTTACTGCGACCACATCGTCTAAGGATGTCGGTTTTAATCGGCGTAATACACTTTTCATTCCGTCAGATTCTAATTGGAAAATACCGTTTGTTTGCCCTTTTTGCAGTAATGCAAATGTTTTAGGATCATTTTCTGGTAAATGATGCAAATCAATCTTTACTTTTTCTGTCCGTTCAATGGACGTAACAATTCGTTCTAATAAAGTTAAATTACGTAATCCTAATATGTCCATTTTTAAAAGACCGATTTTTTCGAGTTCATTCATCGCATATTGTGTTAAATACGTCTCGTGAATCCCATGTGTTAATGGAACATGTTGGATCAATTTATCTTTCCCGATGACAATTCCCGCCGCATGTGTCGAAATATGACGAGGCAATCCTTCTAATTTCATCGCAATAGAAAATAGACGGCGCAATTTTTCAGAAGCTTTAATATATTTTTTTAAATCAGGAGAATCTTGCACCACTTCTAAAATTGTTGATTGTCGCTGTTGTGGAAGTTTTCTTAATATATATTGTTGATCTTCATCGTGCACTTGCATCGTCTTCATTAATTCCCGTAATAAAGAGCGTGCTGCAAATGTGCCAAATGTAATAATTTGTGCAACATAATCTGCGCCATATTTCTGTTTCACATATTGGATTACTTCATCTCGACGATTATCCGAAAAGTCAATATCGATATCTGGCATCGATACTCGATTCGGATTTAAAAAACGTTCAAAAAGTAAATCATATTTTAATGGATCGACATCTGTAATATGCAATAAATAACTAACGATAGAACCTGCTGCCGAACCACGACCAGGACCGACGACAATTCCATTGTCTTTTGCATATTGTACAAAATCTTGCACGATTAAAAAGTAATCGTCAAATTGTAAATCATGAATCACTTGGAGTTCCATGTCTAAACGTTTTTTCGCTACCTCTAGTTGATCTGGATATCGTTCTTGTAAGTTTTTTTCACATAATGTACGTAAAAACGAAGCTGCCGTCTCCCCTTCTGCTACCGGAAATGCTGGAAGTTGCACCCGATTGAAATCAAAATGTACGTAACATTTTTCGACAATTTCTTCTGTTCGTTCCATCAATTCAGGCCAATAATGAAATACTCGTTTCATTTCATCTTTTGATTTCATATATCGTACTTGTTGTTCTTGTACGTTATTCTCATCCCATTTTCTTCCATCATGCATCGCTTGCAAACAATCATATGCGATATAATCTTTTTGTTCTGCATAACGAACATCATGAATGGCGACAGCTTTTATATAAAATGTTTGTTCCAATGTACGGAATTTTTCTATATTTGTTTCTTCCATCATAGTATGGGAAATGCCAATATACAGATCTTCTTTATTCATTTTCGATGAAACAGTTTGAAGGAATTTATCTAGCTGGTCTTCCGTCCATGTTTTTTGTACGTACTCATTGTCTGCTGGAACAATCGCAATGAGCTCATCCATTGCTAACTCCTCAATCGTAGGCGATTCTTCCGTCTCTAATACCGTTGACATTTTGATTAGCTGTTCATATCCTGTATTATTTTTTGCGTAAAAAATAATTGGAATGGATATCCCTTCATATATATAAGGAACAACTAATCCTAAAATAGGTTGAATGCCACGACCAATACAAGCCTCATAAAATGCCACTGCTCCGTATAAAACACGTTCATCTGTCAAGGCTATTGCACGATAATTTAACATTTCCGCATGTTCAACAATTTTATCAATCGTCATAGTACTTTGAAATAAACTATAGCCGCTTCGTACTTGTAAATGTGTAAATGACATTATCTTCCCTACCTTTAATAGTTAGTATATCTATTATATCGATTTGTCTCATAGAATACATAAACGATGCATATATTGAATGTGAAACGGAGGTTGTACAATGGAAGAACGGTTTTTTACTTCATTTATACATTGTTATTTTATTGCCCTCGGTGTCATCATCGGTGGAGCGATTATCGGTAGTATCGGTTCTTTCTTAACTGGTGAAGCTCCATTAAATGCAATGTTACGTATTGCTCAATCTTTAAAAATTTGGGCCATCGTCGCCGCCATCGGAGGTACATTTGATGTCATCGAAAATTTCCAGCGCGGCTTTTTAGATGGCTCTACATTAGATTTATTTAAACAATTATTATTTATTATTTCCGCTATGTTCGGTGTGAAAACAGCATTTTTAATTTTATCATGGTTCATAATAAAGGATGTAACGTAATGCATTTTTCACCTTATCATAAAAAACCGACATGGCAAAAGTTTCTCGCAGGGATGTTTTTCGGTGCGGTTGTCGCTTACACCGTATTTACATTTATGTACGGAAAAATGTATGAAAGTCTGCTAGCAAAAAATATTCAATTACATGCTGATATCGCTACATTGACGAAACAATATGATGCACTTATAGAACAGAAAGAAAAACTGGAACAAACGATGCCATATACGATTGGTTCAACGGAAGTCCGCTTTACGAATGAAAAACAGTTTCAACAAGATGCACTCATCCAACACCAATTAACAAATATGATTAAGAAAGAATTGGAAACTTTTATCGGAAAACCTGTACAAAGTGTCGCAGAAAACGATACCCTCCTTATTAAATTAATTGAAAATAATGTTTATACGATAGATGACTTAACATTTGAACTCCAAGTAAAAAAATTATTCATTTATGAAAAGCTTACATTATTTATTCAATTAAAAAAGGTCAATTAGTGAACATTTTTTGAATTTTACAAAAACTTTATAGTATAAACCGAAAATATCCGATAAAATGATAGTAAGATCATTATTTATAGAGAAAGAAAAAGCGGAAAGGATGGATGACATATGACTGTGTTAGATCGTAGAGAAATGCGGGATGAAAAAATCGCTCTTTTAAAAGAAGGACGAGCAGTATATGCGGAATCGCCTGAATTTATTCGGCTCATTAAGCGTGGCATTCATAAAGAAGATATGTGTGTAACATTTGAAGAAATTAATGGTGGTTGCTGGTTTATCCCTGAAAATCTCCAATCCGATGAATAAACAGACAAAAAGAGCTTAGAACCGTTTAACGAACAAACCTTTCAACATAAAAAACAAGTGTCAAACTTCTTCCTTTTATGTCGGCTCGTAATTCCATAACGGTCTAGCTCTCTATTTTTAATTATCCTTTATACGCTGCACAAAGTGCTTCTAAATCTTCCATAAAACGGTCTGCTTCTTCCCAAGATGATACAGATGCTCCTGAAGCTAATGGATGTCCTCCACCATTGTATTTTTGTGCAAGCTCATTAATGACTGGTCCTTTTGATCGTAAGCGGACACGAATAACATCTTCTTCCTCAACAAAAAAGATCCATGCTTTAATCCCTTTCACTTCCCCTAATGTTCCAACTAATTTTCCTGTTTCTAACGGAAGTACATCAAATTGCTCCAAAACTTCTTTCGATAATACAATTTTACTAACACCGGATTTTGTTAAAGTGAAATTTTGTAAAATATATCCACGTAAACGAGCGATTTTTACTTCTACATTGTACAATCCATCATACAATGCTTGACGATCAAATGGATACTCAATTAAATCTGCCGCATAACGGAATGTTTTATTATTCGTACTCGGAAATAAGAAGCGTCCTGTGTCCCCAACAATTCCACCGTAAATAAGCTTAGCCCCATATTCACTTAATTTCCATTCACCTTGTCCAAATAATAATAGTTCATAAATCATTTCCGAAGTAGAGCTAGCCGTCGTATCGACCCACATAATATCTCCGTAAGGGTCTACATTTGGATGGTGATCAATTTTAATTATTTGTTTCCCTAATTTATATCGCACATCACTAATTCGACCGGTGTTCGCTGTATCACATACAATGACAAGCGCATCTGTAAACATATCATCAGCAATGTCATCCATTTCAGCAAGAAATGTTAATGCAGGATCTTCCTCCCCTACAACGAACACGTTTTTCTCTGGAAAAGTTGTGCTTATCATTTCTTTCAAACCACATTGTGACCCTAATGCATCAGCATCTGGACGGACATGGCGGTGTAAAATAATCGTATCATTTTCTTTTATCGCATCTAATATTTGTTGTTTTGGCATTATTATTCCTCCCATTAGTTTCTTCATATCGTGAATATCTCTAGCATTTATTTACATTTGTCGCTACAATAGTAATAGAATTTTGAATATAGGAGTCGTGTTACTTATGTTTATTTTTGCAGCGCTAATTATTATTTCAATCGTGCTCTACATTTATTATAAAGTAGCTATCTTAAAAACGAAAGATGGTCTTACACAAAGATATTTCAATGCGAAAGCACGAATTTTTTTAGGTTTATTTTTATTTTCATTCGGTGTAAACCAATATATTGCCTACCAAACGAAATTAATTTTATTTATCAGTGTCGTCTTCCTCTTCCTTGGTGGACTACAAATGTTTGATGGTTTTAAAGAAGCAAAGCATTATCGTAACGAATATAAAAGACTACATCCAAATGAATAAATAGAAAGTAGGATGAGGTTAGGTCAAATAGAAAGTAGGAACACTTTAGTTCCTGACACTTTCATAACGTCCAACCTCATCCTTTTTTTATCTATCTAAAAGTTGTGCCATGAGCATTCCTTGGGCAACTAAATGTTTTCCGTTATATACTTCAACATTAATTTTTGCATATAAACGTCCTGCATCAAGCAATCTTGGTTTGATTGTTAATTTACTATCCATCTGTACTGGTTCAATGAAATATACATTTAAACTTTCTACTGCCATATTCCCTTTTTTCAAATGGATAAGTAATCGAGCACTCGCTTCTGTAATTAATGTTGTAAGGACCCCATTTGCTAATGTACCGAGTTGGTTCGTCATTTGTGGTGTTACCTCAGTATGGAGTACTGTCGGGTCGTCCTCTTCTGCATCTAATCCACGCGAAATGACATCATGAATTGTTTCCCCTACTTGTGGCTGTCTCTGCATTTCATTTAATGCTTTTAATACGTCCTGTCGGGAAACAAGCCCTTCTAATTCATGAACCGGACCGACGATTGGCACTACTTCAATCCCTTCCCATACCATAAGGTGGGCAACATATGCTAATGATGTTTTCGGTTGTACGGTAAATGGATTTTTCGTCATCACTTTTTCAATCTTTGTTTGATGATTGATGCCAACCACGTCTTTTGATGTAACCATTCCACATACTTTTCCGTCATCATCAATAACAGGAAAGCGCGTATGTTTTGTCATATCGTTTAAATTGTACCAATCACGAACTGTATCTGTATTGTATAAATGATGTACTTCATCATATGGTGTATAAATATCATCTACAAAGACAATTTCTTTTTTGATCATTTGGTCATAAATCGCCCGGTTAATCATTTCTGCAACCGTAAATGTATCATAACTCGTCGACATAATCGGTAAGTTTTTTTCATCGGCTAACTTTTTAATATGTTCTTTCGTGTCAAAGCCTCCGGTAATTAGAACAGCTGCTCCAGCTTTTAATGCTAGTTCATGTGCTTTTACACGGTTACCAACAATTAATAACGAATCTGCCTCTGTATAACGCATCATCGCTTCTAATTGCATGGCACCAATGACAAATTTATTTAATGTCTTATGTAAACCACCACGACCACCTAACACTTGTCCGTCTACCACATTAATTACTTCTGCAAATGTGAGTCGTTTGAAATGTTCTTTTTCCTTTCGTTCAATCCGAATGGTTCCGACACGTTCTATCGTACTTACTAACCCTTGATTTTCTGCTTCCTTAATGGCACGATAAGCCGTCCCATCACTTACGTCCAGTTCCTTTGCAATTTGGCGCACAGAAATTTTATGTCCAACTTCCAATGACATAATATGTCGAATAATTTGTTCGTGTTTTGTAGCCATTAAAATCACCAAGCTTTCATCTGTACTAGTCTGTTACATTAAAATAATTATACAGATGTTTTTCAAATAGCTCAATCAAAACACGCCATTTTGCGTAATTATCTCTGTTGCACTCTTTTATGTCGACGTTGTTCCATTTTTCCAGGTATTTGCTGTTCCATTACAGGTACAGGTGTTACGTGTAATAAAATCGCTAAATTTCCTCCAACGATAGAAAAGAAAAACAAAGCCCATATCGTCCAAAAAATTGCTTGTAACATCGTTTCTATTTGTAAAATGTACGGAAATGCAAGCACCATTAAAAAGAACGCAAAAATGATTCGAACGACAGAATATATTTTCATAAAAATTTCCCTCCTACATCTATCTATCACATACTATATGCACGCGATTTATAAATATGAAGGACATTTAACTTTAATAAGCAAATACTTGTAAATAAACATCTAGAAACAAATCCCCTTTAAAAAAGGTCATTAATGCTCCTATAACAATATAAGGACCGAATGGAATAGCTTCATTTTTCTTTATTTTCTTTTGGAGAAGATAGATCACACTTAATGTGCCTCCGATAAATACAGCGATAAAGAATGTGACGAGTACGTATTTCCAGCCTAATATAAATCCTAAAACCCCGAATAATTTCATATCGCCTGCACCCATTCCCCCTTGACTTAATAAAATAATGAATGCGATTAAACTATAACCAATGAAGGCACCGAAAATAGCCATCAAAAATGAATCAGGAAACATAAATATATGGATGAACATAAATAAAGATAGGAAAAATAATAAAATTTTATTTGGGATGACCATGTATGTAACATCAGAAACGAAAACAATCATTAACATACTAATGAGTAGCAAAGCGATGATTAGTTCCACAGAATATCCGAACATGATAAAACTATAACTAAATAAAGCTGCCGTCACACATTCCGTTAGTACATAAGTGATAGGGATTGTCGTTTTGCAATAAGGACATTTTCTCCCTTGTAATAAGTAGGATAAAATCGGAATTAAATGTAACCATTTTAATGTACCATTACAATGTGGGCAAGCGGAACGGCCTTGTAAGAATGATCTATTCATCGGTACCCGCAAACCGACTACATTAAAAAATGAACCAAATACTGCACCTAATAGGAAAAACAACATTATTTCCATCTATGTCACCACCTATATTTTTTATATTACGTCATATTATAAATACAATTTCACAGATGTATAGGAATAAATACGTAAATATACAAATTTGATTTTCTCGAAATAAATAGTGTGTATAATGTTGTTTTTGCATAGTATTTTGTATCATACGTCAACAAAAAACGTTAGGAGCAAAACATGTATATCACAAGTTTTGCTCCTAACGTTTTTAATTTTCATTTTAAACCTATAGTGTAATGCTTTCCCCTGCTTTTAATGCGAAGCCTTCGCTATTAGTTAGCTTGGCAACAAACGCATCAGGATCCTGCTCAATTACTGGAAATGTATTGTAATGAACGGGAACAACTTTTTTCGCATTGATCCACTCTGCCGCAAGAAGTGCATCCTCTGGTCCCATCGTAAAATTATCTCCGATTGGAACGAATGCGACATCAATATCATTTCTTTCACCGATTAATTTTAAATCAGAAAATAATGCCGTATCGCCGACATGATAAATAGTTTTATCACCTATCGTTAAAATAATGCCCGCTGGCATACCTGTATAAATAAATGTGCCATCTTCTTCCTCGTATGAAGAGCTATGGAATGCTTGTGTAAATTTCACACGTCCAAAATCAAAGTCAAATGCACCACCTATATTCATGCCATGTGCTTGTAATCCTTTTTGTGTTGCATATACAGCGAGCTCATTTATCGCAACGATTTGTGCGCCTGTACGCTCTGCAATCGCAAATGCATCTCCAACATGATCATTATGTCCATGAGTTAGTAAAATGACATCAGCTTCGACCGTGTTTGGATCTAAGTCACTTAAACTGTTGCCTGTAATGAAAGGATCCATTAAAATACGATGCGTGTCTGTTTCAATACTTATTGCTGAATGTCCATGATACGTAATTTTCATTGATTATCTCTCCTTACATCCATTTACTTCCTAGTGTATCATATATAAAGCGATTACATAAAGAAAGAAATATATTTAGTTTCTAGATATTTAAGCTATTTACAGACGTTTTGGACAAATGTAAAAAAAGGTCACATTTATCTTCCCCGATAAACATGACCATATTTTAACTTTTAACTGTACTTTTATGAATGTATATCATCCTCTTTTGTACGATGAATCGTACCAAACGGATGTTCAGGAGGAGCATATATAGAATATAATTTTAAAGGTGTTTTCCCGATATTAGTAATATTATGCCACATACCTGCTGGCACCATAATGGCTGAATCTGATTCTACTCTGTGTTCTACATTAAGTTCATTAGAGTTGTGCCCCATTTGAACGAGTCCTCTTCCTTTTTCTACTCTCAAAAATTGATCTGTATCGTCATGACGTTCAAGTCCTACATCCTCCCCAACTTTTATACTCATAAGGGTCACTTGTAAG
>DXHX01000125.1 GCA_019113205.1 Candidatus Pseudogracilibacillus intestinigallinarum
GATGATGAAAATAATAATGACAATAGTAATGGTAACAACCAACAAGAAAATAATGAGAATGAGACACAAAACAACGAAGCAGAAGATCCAGAGGGTAATAGTAGTGAAAACGAACAACCTGTAAACAATACTAATGAAGAGTAAATATCATTACATCACATCAAAAAAGGATTTCAGTAGTGTACTGAAATCCTTTTTCTTCATACATACATTATTTTTTTAATGCTTTCTCTTTTGCACGCATTCTTTTTTTACCTTCACGACAAACTGTAAGCAAAGTACATGTTTCACAGTTAGGTTTTGCTGCCTTGCAATGATATCGTCCGAAGAATATTAATCGATGGTGTGTTACACTCCACTCTTCCATCGGTATTTTCCTCATTAATGTTTCTTCCACTTCTAACACAGAGTCTTTCCAACGACAAAATGCTAGCCGTTTGGCTACTCGTTCCACATGCGTATCTACAGCAATTGCTGGTTCGTCAAATGCAACGGACATGACAACATTTGCTGTCTTTCGTCCTACACCTGCTAGTTTCATTAATTCTTCTCTCGTTTGTGGAACTTCCCCATTATATTCATCTATTAATGTTCGGCATAATTTTTGAATGTTTTTTGCCTTTGAACGAAACAATCCAATTGTCCGTATATCATTTTCTAATTCTTCCAATGGTACAGCTAAATAATCTTCTGGAGTTTTATATTTTTTAAACATCGTTTCAGTTACTCTATTCACATTTACATCTGTCGTTTGTGCTGACATTAAAACTGCGATAACTAATTCAAATGAATTTTCATGTACGAGTTCACAGTGTGCATCTGGAAACATTTTTGCCATTTCATCTAAACAAAAACGAATTTCTTTTCTTGTTAACAAATTAGTCGTCCCCCTCGAGCCAATTGAAATAAATGGAAGTGTCTCTTTTTTCCACTTCATAATGCTTTGTTACCTGATTGGTACGAAATTTTTCGCCTTCCGTTCTAGCTTGTTCAACCGAACGAATACCTTTTCGCTTCCATTCCCTTAAAATTCGATCAATATATTTAAAGTTTAATTTACTCATTAAAACCGCTTCTCTTAAAGCAGCCTTTATTAACGATGGCTTCATTTTATCTTCATCTAACCAAACGCTAATGGTTTCTATTTCAAATGGAGATAATGGTCTACCAAATTCTTGTTCAAATAAGATAAAAATCGTGCCCTCTTCATTTTCTTCTTGTTTTTCTTCTGTATATAATTTTTTCCATAACAACAATAAACTATATGCTTCTGTTAATTGCCCAAGTTCATTTTCTTTTTGTATCATCGTTAATAAATTTCGTTGCATTAATTTACGAATAATTTCCATACATTGTTCGACAGAAATCGTTAAATAATTAGCCAATTCTGAAGGGGTCGGAAATTCTTCATCTTTTTGTAAAAAACGATGAATTTGTAATACAACCATCACATCATATTCATGGAGACCAATTTTTTTGTAATCAGTTAATAATTTCATAGGCACTGACATTTGGTCTAATAGCATCTGTTCTAAATTATATTGTTCATTCATTTCTTCCCCTCCCAACCTATAGTATAGCATGAAAAAATCGATAGAGGAAAAAGGACATTTCTCTATCGATCTCGATTAATTTTACTTTTGATACTCTATAACGAATCGTTTAATCCGTTTAGCCGCTTCCTCTAATAATTCTAGTGATGTAGCATAGGATAAACGAATATTATTTGGAGCACCAAATCCTATTCCTGGTACAACTGCAACTTTTTCTTCCTCTAATAATGCTTTAGCCCATTCATTCACATCATGAAAGCCATTCATTTTTACTGCCTCTATCACGTTCGGGAAAATATAGAATGCTCCTTTTGGTTTCGCACAAGAAAATCCGGGAATGTCGTTCATTAATTCATATAAACGATCTAATCGTTCATGAAACGTTTGTCGCATTTCATTGGCAATTTTTTCATCTTCAGTCTGATTTGTATATGCTTCTAATGCAGCATACTGTGCAATCGATGTTGGGTTTGATGTCGCATGTGATGCATGGTTTGTCATTGCTTTAATAATATTGTCAGGTCCAACTGCATACCCAATTCTCCATCCTGTCATTGCATGGGATTTACTCACTCCATTTATAATAACAGTTTGTTCTTTTGCAGCATTACTAATTTCTGCTATCGATACATGTGGTTCTTTTGCATAAATTAAACGTTCATAAATTTCATCTGATACAATTAAAATATTATGTTTAATACAAACTTCTGCAATTGTTGCTAATTCCTCTTTTGAATACATCATTCCAGTTGGATTACTAGGGGAATTAATGATAACAGCTTTCGTTTTAGGGGTAATAACGGCTTCTAATTGTTCTTTCGTTATTTTGAAGTCCTTCGATTCTAACCCTTCCACAAAAACAGGCTTACCGCCAGCAAGTTGAACATGTTCAGGATAACTAACCCAATAAGGTGTAGGAATGATTACTTCGTCCCCTTCATTTAACACAACTTGGAATAATGCATATAACGCATATTTAGCACCTGTTGTAACAATCACTTGATTTGTCTCATATGTCAAATGATGATCTGTTTGTAACTTTTCGACAATAGCTGTTTTTAAAGCCGGAATTCCGCCTGCTGGTGTATACTTTGTCATGCCTTCATCCATTGCTTTTTTAGCCGCATCCATGATATAAGTAGGTGTATTAAAATCTGGCTCCCCTACACCTAAACCGATCACATCATGGCCTTCGTCTTTTAATTGTTTTGCTTTCGCTGAAATTGCTAAAGTTGGTGAACCAGATAAAGATTGTACACGTTTTGATAACTCCATTTTATATCTACCTTTACCTTTCTATTGATATTTCCTATTTAATTTCATTTGTTCAAAAACACTTCCATCTTCTAATGAATAATATACAAAAACGTAACGCTTATGTTCATCTTCATACGTTATTTCTAATAATGGATTTTTATCAATCATTGCGTAGTTTGTCTTTTTTAATATACAAGATGTACATTCACTTTTCCATTCTTTTACTAACTCTTCTGCACTTTGTAACTCTTCTTGTTTATACTGTTTTATATATTGTTTTGAATCCTCACTTTTTTCTTTTATAAAAGCAATTAAAGGTTCTTTTTTTTCATTTTTACCTGTTGCAATATAAATCGTATCTATTTCTTGGAACTCGGTAACATCATCAATGTCAATTATATTTGTTTCTTGTTGAATTAATTTTTCCACTTTTTCTTCATTCGGCAATTTTGATGCGACAATCGTTCGATAACTTTGAAGTATATAAAATGCACATGCCAAAATTGCAATAATGATGATAGAAATAAATACTATCTTCCAATTAATGTATGGACGTTGTTTTGTTAGCATTTTCCATCCAACTTCCTTCATATATTCCTTATAAAATCGTTAACGATGGTTCTTCCTCGATGTATTGTTCAATTTCATTCTTTTCATTCATGATGGCAATTTTCGGTGTAAATGTTTTTAAATTTTCTTCTTGTACCATCGCATAAGCAATAATGATAACGACATCATCTTTTTGGACTAATCTTGCAGCAGCCCCATTTAAGCAAATAATACCTGAACCTCTTTCACCAGGAATGACGTACGTTTCAAAACGTGCACCATTGTTATTATTTACAATTTGCACTTGTTCATTTGCAATAATATTCACTTGATCCATAATATCTTGATCAATCGTTATACTACCTACATAATTTAAGTTTGCTTCTGTCACACGTGCACGGTGTATTTTTGATTTCATCATTGTACGAAACATGAATCGTTCATCTCCCCATTTACAGTTTTCACTTCATGACCATCTTTAGTTAAAATAATATTATCGATTAGCCTTGCTTTGGCAAATTGAACTGCTACGGCGATAATTACCTGTTCATGAAGCTCGTCCACAATTGTTAAATCCGGATAACGTAGTATATCAACATAATCTACAGTTCCAGTACAATTATGTTCTAAATAACGATGTATCTCCTCTTTTAAACGAACAACATCTCTCCAACCATTTTGCACTAAATCCTTCGCATGTTGTAAAGAACGGTATAATGCTAATGCATTTTTTCTTTCCGTTTCAGATAAATATACATTACGACTACTTTTTGCCAAACCATCACGCTCACGAACTGTTTGTAAACCAATCACTGTTAATGGAAAGTTTAAATCCTTTACAAGATAATGAACGACTGCAAATTGCTGGGCATCCTTTAATCCAAAATAAGCTCTCGTCGGCATAATTAAATGAAATAATTTTGTTAACACTGTTACAACACCATCAAAATGTCCAGGCCTACTCTGTCCACACAATACATCCGTTCTACTCGTTACCGTCATTTGAATGGACATATGATTTGGATACATTACTTCTACAGAAGGCATAAATAGAATATCTACTCCAGCGGCTTCTGCCAATACACAATCTCTTTCCTCGTCTCGTGGGTATGTATCTAGGTCTTCGTTCGGTCCGAATTGTAATGGATTAACAAAAATACTCATCACTATTATATCATTTTCATTTTTAGCTTCTGTCACGAGTGATAAATGACCTTCATGTAAATAACCCATCGTAGGTACAAAACCAATTGATTTATCTCCACATGTATTTAATTCTTCTTTTAATGACTTTACATCATATATAACTTTCATCTCGTTACCCTTCTTTGACCAAATCTTTGCCAACTGTATACGTATGTGCTTCTTCAGGGAATGCACCGGATTTTACTTCTTGTACGTATTGTTGAATTGCTTGAACGCCGATATGATTAAAATCACCAAAATGTTTGACGAATTTAGGATAGCCATCCCCGCCATATTGTAATATGTCATGGTACACTAATACTTGTCCATCACAGGCAGCACCAGCTCCAATACCGATTGTTGGTATAGTTAAAGACTCTGTCACTAATGCACCAATTTCTTTCGGTATACATTCAAAAACAATGGCAAACGCTCCATGTGCTTCTAACTGTTTTGCGTCGTGTATTAATTGATCAATTGCCTCGTTATTTTTAGCTTGAACGCGATATCCTCCTAATACATTAACCATTTGTGGTGTTAACCCTAAATGACCGACTACAGGAATCCCGCCTTCAGTTAAACGTTTAATCACTTGTAATGTTAAATCCGATGCACCTTCAATTTTAAGTGCTTGTGCATTCGATGATTGAAACAATCGCGTTGCGTTTTCGACTGCTTTTTCTAATGATTCGTGGTAAGACATAAAAGGCATATCGACGACAACAAATGTATTTGGTGCCCCTCGTCTAACTGCTTTTGCATGGTGCACCATATCATCAATCGTCACTTCTGTTGTCGATTGGTACCCTAAAACAACCATTCCTAAAGAATCTCCAACTAAAATAGTATCAACACCTGCTTGTTCTGCTTGTTTAGCTGATGGATAATCATAAGCAGTAAGCATCGTAATTTTTTCATTATTCTCTTTCATTTGCTTCCATTTTAATGTTGTTAACAATTGTTTTCCTCCTTAAAACCAAGCAATTTCACCTGAATAAATTCGTTTTATTTCTCCAGCTCGATCCATTAATAATGCGCCGTCCTCTGCAATGCCTAGAAAAATACCATCCCATGTTTCCTTAGCAATCGTTACTTGTAAACGTTCATGTATCCGAAATCCATAACTTTCCCATTGCTGTTTCACTTCTTCAAAACCACGATCAAGGAAACGGTCATATTTATCTTCAAATGTTTGTAATATTCTTTGCAAAAGGGCGACCATGTTCAATTCCTGTTTTGTTTCTAAGAACAAGGAACTTGCTTCATAATTTGTATTAACAGGTATTTCATTTTTTTCCTGATTGACATTTATCCCAATTCCAACAATAACATAAGATATTTGATCTTGTTCCGCCTGCATTTCGGTTAAAATGCCTGCAATTTTTTTACCATCTACTAACACGTCATTTGGCCACTTAATTTGTGGTGTAACAGAAGTTTCTTTATCGATTACTTCAGCTACAACGGTTGCTGTTAATAAGGTCAATTGTGGTGCTAAATAAGGTGGTATATTAGGGCGTAAAATCATACTCATCCAAATACCTTTACCACTTTTTGAATCCCATTGCTTGCCTATTCGACCTTTTCCTTCTGTTTGTTCATCTGCAATGACAATCGTACCGTGTTGTGCACCGTCTAAAGCAAGTTCATGTGCAATTCTTTGTGTCGAAGTAACTGTTTCTCTATGTACGATACGGTTACCAAGCCAATTTGTGTTTAATCCCCATGAGATCGTGTTTTCGCTTACTTTATTCGGATAACTTATAATTTTATAGCCTAATTTTGCTTTCGCTTCAATGGTATATCCATCTTTTTTTAATTCATTCATATGTTTCCAAACCGCATTACGAGAGATAGATAATTTTTCGGATAAAACTTGTCCAGAAATATATGTATCTTCATGATGCATTAATAACTCTATTAATCGTTTACGGGTGGATGACATTGAATCCACTCCTTTAAAATTATTTTTTCATTTGGTAAATGACCTTTTACGACAGCAACTTCTACTTCACGAAGTAAGTCACCTATCCATTTACCTGTCCGTTTTTCTGGGAATAACTCCATTATATCACGTCCGGTGACAACAAGTGCAGATCGACTCTCAATCGGCAAAGCTTGTTTTTTTTCTATCCACTTATGACGATCTATATTCTTTGATAAACTTTCTGTTACTTTTTGTAACAGTTGTACAAATGGCGTGATTAACGGCTCTGCCACATCGTATATTAGCATATCATCGATTCCATGTAACTGGTAATGATCATAATAAACAAGAAGTTTATTCGCATTATTTCTAACTTCATTAGGCATTTTCCATTTTTTTATCCAATGTTGAATAGAAAAATCATTTTTTTGTATGCACATATAAGCGACAAATTCTGCCAATCCGCTAAATGGTCTCGTTATTGTAGCTAACTCGTTCATCATTATTGGCTTCTCTTTGAAAAGTGGCAAATATAAAGCGATTTGTACTGTGTTCATATATTTCCATGCAAGTTGAATAGAGTGACCTTTTATGAGCTTCGTCCACTCCTGTAACATCCGTTCTGTTGCAATTTGTTCTAATCGAAATGCTTCATCTTTCATAACGTTTACTAATGTATCATCTAGTGAAAATTGAAGTTCGCTAACAAAACGAATGGCACGAATAATTCGCAAAGGGTCTTCCGTAATTCTATCAGTTGCATGTTGAACCGCTACGATACGTTTTTCATGTAAATGAGTGAGACCTTCATAAACATCAACTATATCTCCACTCTTATCCATTGCAATCGCATTCATTGTAAAATCACGATACATTAAGTCATCTTCTAGTGTGCTTTTCAGTCCACGAAAAGTAGTGATTTCATAAGGAACATTGTGATGAATGACTAAAACGGTTCCATATTCACTTGCAATATCAATAACATTAGGGAAAAATGTTGCTATTTGTGTTGGAGTTGCAGATGTCGTAATATCAATATCATTTATTTCTTTTTCCAATAAATAATTACGAACTGCTCCCCCAACGATATAAGCAACTTCTCCATTTTTTTCAATTTGTTCTAATATTTCATATACATGTTCAAATGACTTTGGTAACATAAATTCACCTATTTGCTAGTAATTGGTCATATAAGGTAATGTACTCATCTAGAATTTTTCCCGATCCAAACATATTATGGACTCGTTCCAATGCATTATGTCTAAATCGCTCTAATTTTTTCTTATCTTTCAATAAATCAATGGCATATGTTGCTGCTTTTTCTGTGTCCCCTAAAGGGACAATATATCCTGTTTCATCATGGATGATTACTTCTGGTATACCACCAACATTTGTACCGATTGTCGGTACCTCACAAGCCATTGCTTCTAATAATACTAAACCAAAACTCTCTTTCTCAGACATTAATAATTTTAGGTCCGAGATTGATAGTAGATCACTAATGTTTTTTTGTTTTCCTAAAAACAACACTTTATCTTCTATGTCGTATTTTTTCACACAATCAATCGCTGTTTGCATTTCCGGTCCATCTCCAACAAGCAATAATTTACTTTTTACTCCTTGTTGAATTAGTGAAAATGTTTGAATGACATCTTGTATTCGTTTTACTTTCCGGAAATTAGATATGTGAATTACGACACATTCATCATCTTCTATCTCATAATCTTTTTTTACAAACTGGCGCTCTTTTTTGTAATACTGTTCTTCATTAACGAAATTATAAATAACATGTATTTTTTTTTCGACTAGTAATTGTTGAATGGTGTCATTGACAAGTGAATCTGATACAGCTGTAACAGCATCAGATTGCTCAATACCATATTTAATCATTCGTTTAAATGTTTTATCAATACCTAATACCGTTATATCTGTTCCGTGCAATGTGGTCACAATTTTCACATCATGATTTGCGATATCTTTTGCTAAAATTGCACTAATTGCATGTGGCATAGCATAATGTACATGTAAAATATCCAATTTTTCGCGGTCAATGACATCGGCCATTTTAGCCGCTAATGCTAAATCATATGGTGGATATTGAAATACCGGATAATGGTTGATTTCAACTTCATGATAATAAATATTTGGATGAATACAATCTAAGCGAAATGGTAAGCTAGAAGTTATAAAATGTACCTCAAATCCTCGTTCCGCTAACATTTTACCAAGTTCTGTTGCTATTATACCCGAGCCACCAACTGTCGGATAGCATGTAATACCAATTTTTTTCATGAATTAGAACCCTCTTCTCGATTTTTCATATATGTTCGCCACTGAAAATCTCCACGTTCTAATCCATGGATCAATACTTCTGCAGCTGCAATATTTGTCGCTAAAGGAATTAAATGAACATCACATAATCGCATTAATGCACTAACATCTGGTTCATGTGGTTGTGCTGTCAATGGATCGCGAAAAAAGAAAATAATATCCATATCATTCGTCGCAACTAAAGCACCGATTTGTTGGTCTCCACCTATTGGTCCTGATTGGAACTTCTTAATCGATAAATTTGTCGCTTTTTCAATTAAAGAACCTGTTGTACCCGTTGCAAATAGTGTATGCTTTTTTAAAATATGTTTATAAGCAATCGAAAATTTAATCATATCATCTTTCTTTTTATCATGTGCAATTAATGCGATGTTCATTATTTCACCAATCTTTCTTATTTATTGTAAATCTAAAATATTTTCTAAACCATACACGAGCGTTTTATATTTACTCACTTCTTCTATTGCTAAACGTAGTCCGTCCATAAATGATTCCCGATGGAACGAATCATGTTTAATCGATAATAATTGACTTTTGCTTCCAAATACGACTTCCTGATGTGCTACTAAACCTGGAAGACGCATACTATGAAGATGGATCCCATCTATGTTTGCTCCTCTTGCTCCTTCCACACTTTCATATTCATCTGGATGACCTTGTTGCTTCGCTTCACGTACTTCCTTTATCATTTCCACTGTTTTCACCGCTGTACCAGATGGAGCATCAATTTTTTGATCATGATGTTTTTCAATTACTTCTACATCTGGAAAATATTTTGCAGCCATTTTACTAAAGACCATCATCAAAACAGCCCCTAATGCAAAGTTAGGTGCAATAATACAACCGATACCTTTTGCTTCAGCTATTTTAGTTAACTCACTTATTTGTTCATCCGTAAAACCAGATGTTCCAACTACGGCATGAACGCCGTGTTCTAGAGCTGCTTTTGTATTAATATACCCAACATTCGGAATCGTTAAATCTATAAATACATCTGCTTTAACAGATGAAAAGCAGGTTTCTGGGTCTTCAAAAATTGGTGCTTGTAATGCCGTACTCGGTATTACTTCAGATAATTTCTTTCCATTGTTTTTTCGATCAATACAGCTAACTAATTCAAAATTAGATTCATTCTCAATCATTTTTATTGCTTCTGTACCCATTTTCCCTCTTGGACCAGCTAATACTATTTTAATCGCCATCATTATATCCCCCTAATTTTCTTCTTTTTTTGTCCAACGATCTTTATCTCTCGTCGTTATTTTAGTAATAGACGTATGGAACGCTTCTGATAAATTTAAATCAAGTGAATTCGTTATACAAGCTAAGACGAACAATATGTCCCCGATCTCTTCCTCGACCGTTTTCACTTCTTCTGTTGCTTTTTTCGGTTTTTCTCCATAATAATGATTTATTTCTCTTGCTAGCTCCCCTGTTTCTTCGGAAAGCCTTGCCATTAAAGCAAGTGGAGAAAAATATCCTTCTTTAAATTGTGAAATATAATTATCTACTGCTTTTTCAATTTCTTTCGTTGTATAAACTGGATTATCTTCCATTGTAATCGCTCCATTATTTTCATTAATTAATCATAATGTTAACGAAAACAACTTCTTTTGACAACTGTTTTAACTGTTTCTAACATAAAAAAAGTAGTATATAACAATCTTTCTTGTTACATACTACTATCTCTTTAATCTCTGTTTGCTAAAAACATCAATATAAAACGAAGTAATTCAGCAACTGCTACAAGCGCTGCAGCTACATATGTTAAAGCTGCGGCATTTAACACTTTTTTTGTTTCCCTTTCTTCACTGTTCGTAATAATACCTGTCATGACGAGCTGATCCATCGCTCTACTTGATGCATTAAATTCAACTGGTAATGTTATAAGTTGAAATAAAACAGCAAACGACATAAAAATAATACCTAATAATATTAAATTCATGGAATTTAATATGATTCCAGCAAAAATAATGATAAATGCACTATTCGAGCCAAAACTAGCTAACGGTACTAAAGCCGTTCTAAAATTTAAAAATGCATATGATTCAGCGTCTTGAATCGCATGACCAACCTCATGTGCCGCAACAGCTGCAGCAGCCATAGAATGACCATGGTAATTCCCTGTTGATAATCGAACGACCTTTGATCTCGGATCATAATGATCTGTTAACGTTCCTTTAACTTCTTCAATATGAACATCAAATAGACCATTTTCATCTAATATTTTACGTGCTACTTGTGCACCCGTTAATGAAGAAGATGTAACAACCTTTGAATATTTACTGTACGTTGTTTTTACCTTCGATTGGGCCCACAATGGAATAATCATTAATAAGATAAAGTATATAATATACGCTCCTAATGACATGATTCACCCTCCAACTATTTCGTCTCCTATCGTCAATAATAGTCAAATCAATGATGAAAGTCAACGATGGCGTTCTTTTTCCTGTTGTTTCATCGCTTTATATTTTCTCCAACTTACATATGTTAATACAGAAATAATTACAGTAGAAATAATTATAAAAATGATCGTAAATGGATACAATTGCCCTTCATATAACGGGGTGTAAATATATACATTTATTATGATCCCTATGAGAATGATCGATATATATAAATGTATAGAGACCACCACCTTCAAAAATGTTATACGACATTGTATGTATCCATTTTTTATTTATGTATTGAATTGTTTTGTTTCTTTTTAATCGTTATATGATATGTAAATAAAATGGTAAAAATGGATAACCAAAATGTGAAGTAACCTATTTCTTTCATATAATCATTTATAACAGGATAAATTGGCATCATACCATATACATAATCAATTATTTCATTATGTAATAAAACTATCGCTGCAACAGCTAAATGTTTTAATTGTATTTGATAATATGGTGCATATAACACTCCTTGAATAGCCATCGCTCCATGTGATGCTATTAACATATATCCTTGCCAGTTTAAGCTTCCAGTAATAATCAATGTAAGAATATTCATGACAACTGCCCAAATACCATATTTTATTAAAGAAGTAATCGCTAATGCTTCAATATAAGGAACGTGCTTGCCAAACATAAAAAAGAGCAAAAAAATGGTGAAAAACAAACTTGCTGTTGGACTATCAGGTACGAATGGGATAAAAATAGGCGGTGTTATTTCCAATTGATATTTGTACCAATAGTAACCGTATATGGTGCCAAATAAATTAATTAAAAATAGTATGATTAAAAATGGTTTATACGTCAATATAAATTTCCAATTCATACGTGGATATCCTCCCTTCTTTTCAGGAATATCTTTTAGTGTATCATAACTTGACACGTATACAATACGGAAAACATTTCATTGAAAGAAGAAGAACCTTCTACACAATAAAATGAATGTAAATTTGTCAGCTATTATCCATTATTGACGGATATGAACGAACTTAAGCATAGATTAATGAAAACAAAAACAGCCATGTATATCACTGTTGATACACATGACTGTTTATATAGTTAGAGAGTAATTTGCTATTATTCTGCTTCTTCGTTTACAGTTAAAATGAAGTCCGCTAAATCAGCTAACTCTTCATCCGAACCTTCAAACATTCCCGGAGGCATGTCTCCAGTACCGTTTACAGCAATATCAGCAATTTCTTCCTCTGTATGTTCGATACCGATTAGAGATGGACCTGCAGCTCCACCATCTAATGAATCACCGTGACATGATAAACAGCTACTTTCGTATGCTTCATATCCTGGGTGTTCCGTATCGATTTCGATATCAGCTTGTAATACCGGTGGGTTATCTTCCGCAATTTGTTTGAAATCAACAGGACCTGCAGCTTCATATGTTAACCATATTGCAGAAATTAACGCTAATAACATCATTCCTACAGCGATTGGACGCTGTGGTGGTCTTCTTCCAGGACCATTATCTAAGAATGGTGCAAGGAATAGAGCCCCGAATGCTAAACCAGGTAATACAATCATACCTAAAATAATGAAATCTCCACTCGCAAATGGATACTTTAATAATTGATATAAAAATAAGAAATACCAGTCTGGTAATGGAATATATCCTGCATCTGAAGGATCAGCTAGCCCTTGTAAAGGAGCAGGTGAAGCAATCGTTGCACATAAAAATCCTACTAAAAAGACAGATCCAACTAGCCACTCTTTTAATAAGAAGTTCGGCCAGAATGCTTCCGTTCTACCAGGATATTCCGAATAATCTTTAGGTACTTGGGACGTTTTATCGGCATTAATTCGTGAATCACCGACAAAGCGCATTCCTTTACCTTTTTTCATAGCTACCCCTCCTTTTTATAGTGGTCCAGCAATACCTTGTCTACGGATTAAAATAAAGTGAACTGCTAATAATCCAAATAATGCAGCTGGTAAGAAGAACACGTGAATCGCAAAGAAACGTGTTAATGTCTGTGCACCTACAATTGTTGGGTGTCCAGATAATAATGTTTTTAAATATACTCCAATAAATGGAACTTGTTCTGCCATCTCAAGACCAACTTGAGTCGCAAAGTATGCTTTGTTATCCCATGGTAATAAATAACCTGTAAATCCAAGTCCTAACATAACGAAGAAAATTAATACCCCAACCATCCAGTTTAGTTCACGAGGTTTCTTGTATGCTCCTTGGAAGAACACACGCATAGTATGTAATAAAAGCATAACTATAGTAACACTAGCTCCCCAGTGGTGCATTCCACGTACTATTTGTCCATGAGCTACTTGACTTTGTAAATAGTAAACAGATTTCCATGCATTTTCAATATCAGGAACATAATACATTGTTAAGAACATTCCTGAAAGTACTTGGATTACTACGACGAAAAATGTTAATCCTCCAAAGCAATATACGAATGCTGAGAAGTGATAAGCCGGGTTAACGTGCTCAGGTACTTCGTGGTCAGCAATATCGCGCCAAATAGGAGTAACATCAATTCGATCGTCAATCCAATCATAAAGTTTTTGGATCATCTTTTAATATGCCTCCTTCCTTATTCTCTAGGTTTTGCTTCACCAAGATACAACATTCCATCTTTTACTTCTTGTTCATATACGTCTAATGGTGCTAAAGGCGGTGTACCTGGAATGTTTGTACCGTCTTTATTGTAGCGTCCATCGTGACAAGGACAGAAGAACTCATTCTGATATTTGTCACTACCTTCCCAAGAAACGAAACATCCTAAATGTTTACATACCGGGGAAAATGCTTGAATATCTCCATTATCATCTTTGAAGACCCAAGCTGTACGGTTTACTTCTGATTCATACCATCCATCAACTTGGTCAACGTTCCAGTCAACACGCTGTGGTGTATCTGTAATATCATCTACTGAAATAACACTTGCTAAACCACCATCAGAAGCTGATTTTTGTAATACAGGATCTACTGCAAATCGTAACATCGGTACAAGCATACCTGCAGCCATAAATCCCCCTAATCCTGTTAAAGAATAGTTAAGGAATTGTCTACGAGACACTTGTTGTTTTTTGTCGCTCATGGTTTTCCCCCCTCTTATTGCTTAATCACGGACAAAATTATATAAATTTATTACTAGGACATTTCTATAATATCTCAAACTATTCCCTTGGTCAATAAATTATACAATTTGTCACGAATTATTTCGCATATTTCATATTGTTTTACCAATATGAGCGAATTAACTCACTTATTTGTTCCACTTGACTCTTAATGACTTGAATTGTCTCTTCGGAATGGATATTTCCTTTTTTAATTCCCGGAAGCCATAACAATTCTCCAGCTAAGTTTCGCTCGTTCTTTTTCCATCCATTATCAAATGTCATGACAAAAATATGTTTAAATGGTTGAGATTGTAAATGTGTAATCCACTCATTCAATCTTTCCACTTCATTTTCCATATTCATATTTTCAACTTTTAAGTAATGATAAGTTGGAGTTAATAAAATACGACCACTTAATTCTTTTTCAATTTCATTTGCATATATCGATAAAACTTCACGTTGGAAGGCATCTTTTTCCAAGTTTGCTTCATCCGTTAAATGAAACTGTTGTAGTGGTACAATCGCTGTATCAATATATTCTTTTGCTTGAACATATTTTGGCATGTCTTCACTAAACCACTTCATCGTTCTCCTTCTTTCCTAATTGTTTTTCATTTGTAACCAATTTGTAAGTTGTTTAAAACGTTCCATATTACGTTGTTCTAATGCAATATCTATCTCATCTTTAATAAACTTGTCTTTACCTTCTTCTAATAAGTATTGTAATAGATCATCGGAAGTTTCTTTTATATTACAATCATAACTCAATTCATTTTCAATGACTTTATCGTATAGTTTTGGTCGGTGGCCATCATGAAAATTAACTTTCATATAAAAGGAATCATGGCGATACAACTGTAATTCGTGATATGCAGTATACACATCTGTTGTCGTAACATGATCCTTAAAAAAGCGAAAATTCATTTGCTCTCCATCTACAACATCAACGATGACACCCTTAGGACAATATTCAATATCATCCACAAAGTATAAATGGAATAATGCTTGTTCATCTCCTATTAATTCTTCAAAAAACCAATCATAATCGTAATGATCTATCGTATACATTTCTTGAAACCATAATAAAAATTGTTTTTTCAACTGAATCGTAACCGGATAATTCATCTGTAAGAACAATCCTTTCAAAGTTCATTTTACAAACTCATCGTATCATATTTTAATCAAAAGATGAAAATTTTAACCGTTCAATATGTGATAATACTTCTTCATCTGATGGTTCTTTATAAATATACTTTTCCAATGCATCCAAAGCGATGTCTGTCTGTCCTTCTTCCATCATAAAATAGCCGAATTCTTTTAAAAAGTCCACATCATGTTGTAAAAATTCATTTGCCATCTCATAATATCGAACCGCCTTATCATACATTTCAAGCTCATTATATGTTCTAGCTAATTCCCAATGGTAAATAGGTTCATCACTTACATCTAACTCATTAGCTGTCATAAATGCGATGATTTGCTCAAATTCGCCTTCTAGTTTATATAAGGAAATTAATGCAATAATAGCTTCCTTGTAATCTGGGTCTAATGCGATTGCTTCTTCTAAATATTGTATTGCCTGTTTATTATTTTTTAATTGTACCGCTAGTTGACCTGCTAATAAATATAATGATTTATCGAACGCATCATACATTAACCCTTTTTTTACTGTATCATATGCTTCTTGTACCATTCCCTCTTCTTTCCAAGCAGTTGCTAATTCCCGATATACTGTATGGTAATACGGATCAACCTCTAATAATTCTTCCCAAACACGGATGGCTAAACGGAATTGTTTTTGTTGAAAAGCTGTCATTCCATATTTGAATAATGTATTAGGATTTTTCGAGTTAATGTGACTATAGTACGCTAATGCATCTTCGTATTTTCCAATCAATGCATAAGATTCTGCTATTCGTTCTTCAATCAATACTTCATTTACTTGATCCGTTTCTTTTAATACTCTTTCATAAAATGGTAAGGCGCGTGATGTTTGACCGATAGAGAATAATAATTCGCCTAATGCAAAATCAATAATAAATTCATCTGGATATATTTCTTTCGCTTCTAATAATTTTTGCTCGGCTACTTCAAACAATCCTTGTGCTTGATATAAATCTGCTAAATGTAACAATGATTGTCCATAAAAGGGATCATCTTGATCTATGTCATTGATTAATTGGATCGCCTTATCGTCTTCTTCTAATTCAATATACATATGGGCAAGCCCAGCTAAAATTTGTCCTTCGTTTGGATATTTTTTCAACAACAATTCCAATACATTGATTGCTTCTTCAAAAAAACCGAATTGGCTGTATATTTCACTAATTGTAAACATCTGTTCATCTGTTGCATGTTTCATAAAATCTTGTAATAATTGTAACGCTTCCTCTACTTGGCCAATTTCAAAAAGTTGAACAATTTCCTCCAGTTTTTCCAACATATTTCCTCCTAAAAAACTTGTCTAAAGAAAAAAGGTTAGACATCGTTTCATTGTTTTGTAAAAGTTTCCTTTGTATCATAACTATTCTTTCATAATTATAGCAAAGAAAATGTATTTTACATTCCATTTGAAACTGTCTAACCTTCTAAACACTATTGTTTACACAATAAATTTAAATGCTCAAAAAACGCTGGGTAAGAAATGTTTATCGAGTCCGTATCATCTATCCATACTTCACTATTAGCGATTAATGCTGCTATCGCTCCCATCATCGCAATTCGATGGTCATAATAACTTGAAATATTTCCTCCCCTTAACGCTGTTTTACCATGAATAATCATACCGTCTTCTGTTTCTTCTATGTTTGCTCCTAATGTAGATAATACATCTACAACAGCTTTAATTCGGTCTGTTTCTTTTACACGCAGTTCTTCTGCATCTTTTATAACTGTCGTACCTTCTGCTTGTGTTGCCAATAAAGCAATAATAGGAATCTCATCAATTAATCTTGCCATATAGGAACCATCTATCGTCATCGACTTTAACGTGCTGTATGACACAGTGATATCCCCTAACCATTCCCCACTAATTTCTCTTTGATTCGTAATCGTCATCTTAGCATTCATTTTTTGCATCACATCGATTATACCTGTTCTCGTTTCATTTAATCCAACATTTTTTAAAGTAATACTACTATTCGGCACGATGGCTCCTGCAACCATTAAAAATGCTGCTGAAGAAATATCTCCAGGTACAGTAACATTTACAGGTGTTAACGTATCTACCGGTTCTATCGTTACCGATAAACCCTCTGTTTTGATGTTTGCTCCAAATGCTCTTAACATATTTTCGGTATGGTCTCTAGTTTTTGCTAATTCAATAACGGTCGTATTGCCTTGTGCAAATAATCCAGCTAATAATATGGCCGACTTTACTTGTGCACTTTTCACTGGAGCTTCATATGTCATTCCTTGCAATTGTTTTCCACGAACGGCAATTGGCAAATATTTCCCATTTTGACGACCCTCTATTTTTGCCCCCATTTTTGTTAAAGGGTTTACGACACGGTCCATTGGGCGAACAGTTAAATACTGATCCCCATGCATAGTCGTAAAATATGGAATCCCACTAAACAAACCTAATAGCAATCTTGCTGTCGTTCCAGAGTTACCAAAATATAACGGAACTTTTGGCTCTTCAAAATTGTGGACACCTTTGCTTTGTACAATTACATTTGTTCCAGTCTGTTCAATTTGCACACCAAACTTTTTGAAAATATCAATCGTATGCAAACAATCTTCGCCATCTAAAAAATTAGTTATTTCTGTTTTACCTTCTGCCAAAGAAGCAAACATGATTGCACGATGGGAAATCGATTTATCTCCTGGAATATATACTTCTCCTTGTAATGGAGCCGTTACACGTTTT
Source organism: Candidatus Pseudogracilibacillus intestinigallinarum (assembly GCA_019113205.1). Taxonomy (GTDB): domain Bacteria; phylum Bacillota; class Bacilli; order Bacillales; family Amphibacillaceae; genus Pseudogracilibacillus; species Pseudogracilibacillus intestinigallinarum. Next base: position 18,211 of record DXHX01000125.1, read on the forward strand.
AATTGTATATTCCCCATATATAGTGCCCCTTTCTACTATTCCACTGTAACTTCATAATCATTTTCTTTTAATAATGTAACAGCACGTTGGCGATCTTTTTCTGTTGTCACACTTAAACGTAATGCACCGTTCACATTATCGCGTATTTCTAATATACGGATATTTTTTAAACTAATCGAGGCGTTCGCTAATAACTGTACTACTTTTGCAATAGATCCCGGTTCATCTTTAACGTCTACATACATATCGTAAAATGACGGTAAAGCACCTCGCGTCTTTTTCTCTCCAAGTCCATCCCGATATTGTTTTGCCTGATCCAAATATTGAATCATCTCATCTGAACTATTTTTATCAAGAAATTCTTTTAAGGTCACCATTTCATTGATCCAATCCTGTAATAATTTAGACATTTTTTGTCCATTATGTTGGAAAATATCTTGCCACATTTTTGGATTACTTGATGCAATTCTCGTAATATCACGGAATCCACCTGCTGCAAGTTCGGGTAAATACTCATGTACTTGCTCCCATTTCCTCGCTTGATGCACTAATGAAGATGCAATTAAATGAGGGAAGTGAGAAATAACACTCGTCATTTCATCATGTTCATTTGGTTCTAATATAATAAAATTACATTTCGTAGGAGCTAATACTTCTTTTAACGTATCTACTTTTTGTTTTGCACAATCAGTCGGCGGGGTTAATACATAAATTGCATTTTCAAATAAATGTTCTTTTGCCGCTTCCACGCCAGTTTTATGTGAGCCTGCCATTGGATGTCCACCAATAAAAGTTACTTGATCATTCACTAATCTATCCGATGTTTGTAAAATAGAACCTTTTACAGAACTAACGTCAGTGACAATTACAGGATGATCGAATGATATATGGGCAATTTTTTCCATTAATTGAATTGTTGCTGAAATAGGTGCCGCAAGAATGATAATCTCTGCTTTTTTACATGCCGTTTCAAAATCTGTCTCTGATTCCGATATCATCCCTGTTTCTTTCGCATATTGTAAAGACGCTTCATTTACGTCATATCCGATTACATAACGACCTTCTACTTCATTCAATGCCTTTGCAATCGAACCACCAATCAATCCTAAACCTGCTACTAAAATTTTCTTCATCTGTATACCTCATTACTTTTGCTGTGTTTGAAATTTACGTATGACACTTTGTAGGCCATCCATTTGTTCTTTCGTACCAATGGTTATTCGTACTGTGTTTGGATAACCTAAAAGTGCACCAGAACGAACAATATATCCATGTTCTAATAAATATTGCGCCATTTCATTTCCATTTACTGGCGTGTGTACTAATAAAAAGTTCGTATGTGACTCATTATAGGTCCAGCCAATATCATCTAAAAATGTTTGAAACGATGCTTTTATTTCGTCATTTAATTTTTTTGTTTCTCGCACAAAGTCGTTATCGTCTAAAGCAACTGTCGCTAAATACTGGGATAAAGACGTCGTATTAAACGGACTACGTACCACATTTAATAAATTAGCGATGCGCTCACTCGCAATAGCATAACCAAGTCGCAAATTCGCTAATCCATATGCTTTTGAAAAAGTTCTTAATACGATTAAGTTTGGAAAAGATGCAAGATTTTTTAATAAATTATAACGTTTATCTTGATCCACGAACTCATAATACGCTTCATCCAAGACGACAACTGTTTCTGATGGGCATTTTTGTATGAATGAGAGGAAGTCATTTTCTTCTATCAACTCTCCTGAAGGATTATCTGGTGTACATAACCATACAACTTTTGTATTTTCATCTATTTGTTGTAACATTTGATCAAGCTGATGACGGCCATTTACAGTTGGCACTTCCCTCACTTCCGCCCCTTCAATTAAGGCACTATGTCGATATTGCGGAAAAGTAGGTGACGCCATTACAGTATTTGTTCCTTCATGTAAAAATGTACGGCAAATAATGGCGATAAGTTCATCAGAACCACTACCAAAAACTAGTTGATCATCTTGTACCTGTAAATTCCCAGCTAGTTTTTTACGTAAATCATAGGCATATCCATCTGGATACATTTCCATTTCAAATGAGTATGTTTCGAATGCTTCTCTTACTTTATCCGAAAAGCCGAACGGGTTTTCGTTCGAGGCTAATTTCACAATTTCATTCAAACCATATAAACGTTTCACTTCATCAATCTGCATTCCTTGTTTATATGGTTGCATATGTTGTAATACTAATTTACCAACTGTCATTATTGTTCACCTTCTATCAAATCTGGTCGTAACTTTATCGCATCATTTAGAAATATATGTGTCACTTCATGTTGTTTTAACGTCGTTGCCGCCACTAACATGACTCGAATACATTTCGGTAAGCTATTAGGAACGTCAATTTCTCGCATACACATAACCGGTACATGTGTCCATCCTTCTAGTTCCCTAGCTGCTTTCGCTGGGAAACTAGCATTTAAATCATCCGTTACAGAAAAAAATACGTGTGATATATCATCTGGTCGAATCTCATTGACACGTACCATTTCTTTTACTAGTTTTGCTGTTTCATATAAAATTTCATTTGCTTTATTTTCAGTAACTGTCGTTGCACCTCGAAACCCTCTCGTCATGATATATTCCACTCCTCTTTGAATGAACGAAGATAGTCTGCTATTTCATTTTCTGTCATTGGTACAATCAATGGCTTTCCTATTTTTTCTAATAAAACCATTTGAATCGTTCCAAACTGTGCTTTTTTATCTAGTTTCATTAACTGAATGATTTGATCAATCGGTATAGCTGGCAATGTTGTCTGGTAACCATTCCGTTTTAACCAATCATAATATGATCGTAATTGTAGGGGTGTTTGATATTTTTTCTCACTTATATAAAGTGCAAATAACATCCCAATTGCCACTGCTTCTCCATGTGTAATTTTTCCATAACCTAATGAAGCTTCGATGGCATGTGCTAACGTATGCCCAAAATTTAAAAACATACGAATGTTTGATTCTTTTTCATCTTGTTCAACAATGTTTGCTTTTATTGCTATACCTTGATACAAATGATCAATTAACGGCAAGTTATTAATATTCTGTAAATTACACGTGAATAGTTCTTGTAAAAAAGCCTCATCATAAATATATGCCTCTTTGATCAATTCTGCATAACCTGAACGTACTTCATGTGCTGGTAATGTATGTAATGTCGTAATATCGTATATAACAGCTTTAGGCGGATAAAAACAACCAATCATGTTTTTTCCTAATTCATGATTAATCGCCACTTTCCCACCGACACTACTGTCATGGGATAAAATGGTTGTCGGTACTTGAACATAGTCAATACCACGCATAAATGTCGCAGCGACAAATCCTGCTATATCACCGATGACACCACCACCTAATGCGATGATCAATGATTTGCGATCCAATTGGGCTTCCATTAGTTTTGTTTGTAGACGATAATACGTTTCAATATTTTTGGATGCCTCTCCACTAGGTATGATGTCATAATGGATTGATTCATGTTGTAAGTTATCCATCACATCTTGTAAATATAATGGAGCAATCGTATCATCTGTAATGATAAAAATAGATGAATAAGTTTCCACTAGATAGTCTTTCAAGCGGAAACGAATTTTTTCACCTATATGAATAGTATACGGATGTGTACTCGTTTGAACATGTAGTTCTTTCATCATTAAAACCCTCTTATTTCTTCACGGTATTCATCAATTGCTCTCTTTAATGTGTCGAATTTATCACTTGGGAATTGTTCTGTAATTGCTTTAGCTAGTTCAAATGCTACAACATGTTCCATCACAACAGATGCTGCTGGAACAGCACATGAATCAGAACGTTCAATACTTGCATTAAATGGCTCTTTCGTATCAATATCAACACTTTGTAATGGCTTATAAAGAGTCGGTATTGGTTTCATCACACCTTTTACGACGATAGGCATTCCATTTGTCATACCACCTTCAAATCCACCTAAATTATTCGTTCGCCTGTAATATCCGCGTGTTTCATCCCATAGGATCTCATCATGTACTTCACTTCCGTTTTTACGTGCAGCCTCAAATCCAATTCCGATTTCGGCCCCTTTAAATGCGTTAATACTCATTACTGCACTAGCTAATTTCGCATCTAATTTTCGGTCATAATGTACATACGATCCAACACCAGCTGGCATTCCTTCAATATACACTTCACAAACACCACCTATGGAATCACCATCAGCTTTTGCTTGATCAATACAATCCATCATTTCTTGTTCAACATTTTTATCTAATACACGAACTGGCGATGCATCCGAAATCTCAAAACGTTCTTTTGCATCAAGCCCTTCCACTTCCTTAGCTTTAATTCCTGCGATTTCTTTTACATATCCGACAACTTCAATGCCTAAATGACGAAGCATTGTTTTAGCAATCGCACCTGCCGCAACACGCATAGTCGTTTCACGAGCAGATGAACGTTCTAATACATTACGCATATCACGATGGCCATATTTTAATGCACCATTTAAATCTGCATGTCCTGGTCTTGGACGTGTGACGACTCGACGGACTTTTTCATCTTCATCAATAGGATCTTCTCCCATAATACTTACCCAAGCTTTATAATCATCATTTGTTACAGTTAATGAGATTGGCGATCCTAATGTATATCCGTGACGTACACCACTCGTAATTTCTACTAAATCTTTTTCAATTTGCATCCGTCTACCACGACCATGTCCTTTTTGACGGCGTAATAAAGAAGCATTAATATCACTTTTTAATAAAGGCATACGTGCAGGTATCCCTTCTATAATTGTTGTTAATTGTTTCCCATGTGATTCCCCAGCTGTTAAATATCTCACTTCTACCACCTCTAAATAGATTGAATTTTTAAACTTTTGAACATATAGACAATGAATGCCTATGTCGTAAATGAAGATCGTTTTTCATAAAAAAATGTATCATATATTTTAAAACCATATGTACTCGGTTGAAAAATCTGTTCTGTACTTCCAACGAACAGCACACCATTGGAAACAAGCGCTTCACTAAAATTTTTATACACTTGTGCTTTCGCTTCATCTGTAAAGTATATCACGACATTTCGACAGACGATTAAATCATTATTTGCCGGATATGTATCATGCAATAAATTATGTTTTTTAAATGTGACCATGGACTTTATGTCATGATTTAATTCATACACATTATTTTTATATGTAAAATATTTCTTTATTA